>WUAK01000026.1 GCA_009827205.1 Phycisphaeraceae bacterium
TGCAAAGCTCGCAAACGAAGACGGGTTCAAGGTTGTCGCCGTCTGCGACTCACGCACCGGGCTCTACAACCCCGAGGGCCTTGATGTCGCCAGCGTCATGGAGACAAGAACTCGACCGGGAAGGTCGCAGGTCAGGGCAAGGAGATCTCGGGAGCCGACCTGCTCGCGCTCGATGTGGACATCCTCGTCCCCGCTGCGCTCGAGAACACGATCACGACGGACAACCAAAGTGACGTAAAGGCGGGCGTGATACTCGAACTCGCCAACGGGCCGCTGACCAACGAAGCCGACGCGGCGATCCGTGACCGAGGCGTCATCGTCATCCCGGATGTGCTCGCCAACTCGGGCGGCGTGACGGTGAGCTACTTCGAGTGGACCCAGAACAAGGCCGGCTTCGCGTGGACCCTCGATGAAGTCCACGAGCGCCTCCAGAAGAAGATGGCAGAGGAGTTCCGCTCGATCTGGGGCTTTGCAAACGAGAAGTCCATCGACATGCGAACGGCCGCGTACGCCCTGGCGCTTGACAGGCTGGCAGAGGCCCACGAGGCGACCGGGACTGCCGAATTTTTCACAAACACATAATCCGCCAGGACGCTTGGAACGTACAATCTGGCCAATAACGGAGGGTTGTGAGGCCTGGGCGGCTCTCGTTGCCGATTGAGGCCCGAAATTGCTCCCGCAACCGCAGTCAGGCGGTACCGTAGAGTAAAGAGAGTCCGTTTCTGGGCGTATTCGAGTGTCCAGCGGGGAAACAAGTGATTCATCGGCCCGGATCGGGCCGGGTTCCGGAAGGATAGAGAAAATGCGTGCACGAACCGCCGCTTTCATTGCCTCCATCATCGCTGTCGCTGGTGCCCCCGCGGCTCTCGCGCAGGACACCGTCAACCCGACGCCGCCCGCTGCTGGTGACGCCAGCAAAGTTGGCCCTCAGCTCACACTGAGCAAAGAGATCGTCGAGTTCGGCGATGTCGACGACAGCAAGACGATCAGCAAGATGGTGACCATCACCAACACGGGCGATCAGGTCCTTGAGATCGGTAATATCACCGTCACCTGCGGCTGCACCGCCAGCGAGGTCGAGCAATCTCAGCTTCAACCTGGTGAGTCCACCCAACTCGAAGTGCGCTTCAACCCCAACCGCCGAACAGGCGAACAGCATGGCAAGCGCGTCACGATCGACAGCAATGATCCTCGCGGGGCTTCGACAGTAACCCTCAAAGCGTTTGTGATCCCGCGTGTGGTAGCCGAACCAGCCGCTGCACTCTTCGGCCAGGTTATCCAGGGCGATTCGGGCACAACCCAGATCAAGGTCATGGGCATGAACGAGGACTTCAAGGTCACCGGCGCAAGCATCGACCGCGAGGACTCATTCGGCATCCGCATCCTTGAGACCAAGATCGTTGAACGCGAGCACCCCAAGACTGGCGAGATCATGATGGTCGGCGAGTCCACCATCGAGGTCAGCATGTCAGAGGCCGCGCGCATCGGACGCCTCGACGGCCAGATCCGCCTCGAGACCACCGAACCCAGCAACCCCGTCCTGACGCTCCGCGCCATGGCGAATGTCGCGGGCGACATCAACTCCATCCCAGGACGCATCTCGCTCAGCGCACTGACCCCGGGTCAGGAGTTCGAGAAGACCGTCAAGGTCGTCAGCGGCAAGGGCACGCCGTTCAAGATCAACAAGGCACGATTCGTCACCACGACCATGAGTGACGAAGATCGCGACACCATCGAGATCACCTACAAGCCACTTCCCGAGGACAGCGAGGAAGTCGGGTACGAATTGACCGTCAAGGGCAAGGCGACCGACACCATGCGGATCATCCAGGGCAGCGTCGTCATGCTGACCGATGCTCCCGGCCAGCGGATCGTCCGCACACAGGTCTCGGGCGTTGTCCGCGTCCAGAGCGCTTCGCGGTAAGGGTCGATGAAGGCGTACCTGCTCAAAACCATCGGCATCATCGTCGTTGCGACACTCGCGGGCGTCGCGCACTTTGCGCTCGGTGATGACATCCGATTCGCCAAGAACGATCTGGACAACAGTAACCAGATCAACATTGGAGATACATCGAGTAACTCTGATTCAGCTTCTCAGACGACTGAGAACTCAGGGGACGAGTCCGCTTCACAAGAAGAAGACTCACCCGAAGAGCCTGTGATGAACGGCGAGATCGACTGCTCAGGCATGATCCTGGAAACCGAGATCACAACCGAACAGGCACGCTGTCTCTACGAGAACGATCTTGCGATCTTTATCGATGCCCGCCCATCGAATGACTTCGAGAGAGGGCACATAGCGGGATCCTTCAGTGTGCCGATGGGTGCATTCGAGAATGGTGTGCCGATCGCGGTTGACATGCTCGACGATCAGCGGTTTATCGTGATTTATTGCTCGGGCGGCAATTGCGAAGAGTCACACCTGGTCGCCGAGGATCTGGCGTTCGAACGACCCGACCTTGCGAACATGATCCACATCTATGTTGACGGCTACCCGGCGTGGGAAGACGCGGGGATGCCTGTAGAGGACGGGCCCGACCCGTTCGCGGAGTAATCAGCGGATGGGGCAGGACTCGATAACTCGTGGGGCACAGTCGGCGGGCTCGTTTGCAAGCTGGCTCTCGCTCATCGGGCGCATCGTCGTCGGTCAGGTGTTCATCTTCGCTGGATTGATGAAAGTTACTGACCCACAGAGCGTGGCGATGTCAATCATCACGTTCGATGTGATCAGCAAGGACAACGAGACTCTGATCTCGCTCGCGGCGCACATCGTTCCCTGGATGGAGATCGTGGCCGGCCTGCTCCTCGTGATGGGCCTCTTCACCCGAGCCGCGGCTTCTGTGATCTTGCTGATGCTCGCCGGCTTCGTGGCGCTCGTCCTGCACGCACTCAACCAGGACCATCCCGTGATCTGCAGCTGCTTCGGCAAGCTCAAGCTCCTCTGCGAGGCAGAGATCACCGAATGCAACCTCGTCCAGAACGGCATCCTCGCCCTGCTGGCCCTCTTCCCGCTCGTGATCGGGGGCGGCCGGGCCTCCGCAGACGCCCTCAGTTCACCCAAAGCCGACCAGAGCTATGAGGACTACGGCAAGGAAGAGGACGAGGAGATGTTCGACTGACCCCTCGCCGAGGGCTCCGCGGACGCCTATCCTCATCACCCAGAAACCATCCGTCGCCTGTCCCGGTGGACAGGCCGACACAGCCCACGACGGAGCCCAGAGATGAGCAAATTCAACCGATTCAGCCACGGCCCGAAGCCCAAGGTCACCAAGACCTCCAACAAGGGTGTCGCCTACGTCGACTACAAGAGCTTCGAGGACCTGCGCCGCATGATGAGCCCCAACGGCAAGATCTACAGCCGCAAGCGCCTCTCCACGAGCGCACGCGAGCAGGCGATGATCTCGCAGGCCATCAAGCGAGCACGCTTCATGGGCCTGTTGCCCTACACCTCGGCGACGCTCTGAATCAGGGCTCCACTTCGGAGCACCATCCATGACACGAGACTACGACCAGATCGGGCAGGAACTCGATCGCGCGATCACTCCAGGCATGAGCCGAAGCGATCGGATGCGTGTGTTTGTCGATACGCTCTGGCCCAGGCTGTCCCCCACCGGCGTCAGCTGGCTCGGTTTCTATTCCAGAGAACCGGGCGCGGATGAGATGATCCTCGAGGCGCGCCGCGACAAGCCCGCATGCTCGCCGATCGGGCTCCACGGCGCGTGCGGCCAGTCCTGCACAACCAAGACCACACTCGTCGTCACGGACGTCGCAAATTTGGGCGAGGGCTACGTCGCGTGCGACCCACGCGATTTGAGTGAGCTGGTCATCCCGCTCATCGATGACTCGGGCGAGTGCTGGGGTGTCTACGACGCAGACAGCTTCGACAAGAACTCATTCGATGAGCGTGATGCACGCGAGACGCTCGCGATGCTCGTCCGTGCGGGGCTCACGACAGCGAACGACGCCCCCTCGAAGGTCATCTGACTAGAACGGGGCCGGCGACTCGAAATCCATCACGCGCTTGGCGCCCGGCGGGCGGATACTGAGCTTCGCGGCGTGGAGCATGAGCCTTGGGTGATCGTCACGGACCGGCCCCCTCGCATAAAGCGGATCACCGAGGATCGCCCTGCCGAGCCCACGCTCGTCGGCGCAGTGCACGCGGAGCTGATGCGTGCGCCCGGTGATGGGCGTCAGTTCGAGCCTTGTCCTGTCGGTCTCGCGGAGCATGACCCTGTACTCGGTCTGCGCGGGCTTGCCCTCGTCGAGGCAGACGATCTGCATGGGCCTGTTCGGCCAATCCACGCGCAGCGGCAGGTCGATGAGGCCCGTTTCTTCCTCGACGATGCCGTCCACGAGCGCGATGTAGGTCTTCTCAACCTTGCGATCCTGGAACTGGACGGAGAGGTGCCTTTGCGCTCCGCGGTCGAGCGCGACCACGAGCAGACCCGAGGTGTCCATGTCGAGCCTGTGCACGACCATCGGGCCTGTCGCCTCTGGAAACAGGTCCAGGACCCGAGCAACAACACAGTCGGCCTTGTCCTCGCCGCGCCCGGGCACGCTGAGGAGCCCGGCGGGCTTATCAACAACAACGAACCGCTCGCCGATGTGGACCAATTTCAGTTCGAGAGCCCCGTCTGCCATGAGCGGACTCTACGTCCGGTCCGGGCTGGTAAGCTCTGGCAGGATGATCGAGCCCGATGACTTTGGAATGAACTGGGAAGAGACGCTCGCGAGCGTCTCCCACGCGAGCAGGAGCAGGCTGCACGGCGCGTTCTGGCAGCAGTGGCACCGGGCACTCGACGACCGCGATCCCGAATTCCGGTCGATCGGCACCGACGATGATCCTTCGGACACGACCGCGACACGCGTCTTCGATGGGGATGGCTCCGTTCCGATCGGGTGCCGAATCCAATACCCGGACGAGCCGCCTCGCGCGATCGTGATCCTCCTGCATGGCTACGAGGAACCCCCGCTGCTCGCCGAGTCGATCGACCGTGCACACGTCGCGCCGGGCGTCGCGGTCGTTGCGATGCGCGTGCGTGGGTACGCTGGATCGCGTGCGAGAGTCGGCAACCTCAAGGCGGGCGAACTCGGTTGGATAACTTCGGGGCTAGCCGAGCCTGTTGAACACGGCGCGTCTCTGACAGAGTGGGTGCTCTCGCACGCGGTGGCGGATCTTCTGCTCTGCGTTCGTGCAGCGCGTGCGCTACTCGGGCGAGAGCTGCCCGTGTACATCCGGGGCGAGAGCTTCGGGGGCGGGCTCGCCACCATCGCCGCGGCGCGGTCCTGCGCGATGGCGTGCAAACACCCGGAACAACTGATCGATCGCGTGGTGATCGGGCTCCCAACATTCGGCGACTGGCGGTGGAGGCTTGAACGCGTGCATCCGAACAGCCTCGGCGCAGGGGGTGAAGTCAAGCGGTTCCTGCTCGCCTCGGGCGAAGCGGCCGAGGGCATCAGGAATCTGCTCGATCTGTTCGATGCAGCGCTGCACGCCGAGCACGTGAGCTGTCCGGCGCTTTTCAAGGTCGCCATCAAGGACGAGATTGTCCCGGCGCCGACACAGTCGGCAATCTACAACGGTGTTGGCACACCACCCGGACTCAAGGGTCGGTTCGTCACCCAGTACGGACACTTTGACGGCGGACTCACGGACCTGCGCAGGCACGCGATGTTCGAGCGCATCTCACGGGACTTTCTTGACCCGGAGAAGCAGCCGATGGATGTGCTTGCCGAATGGGAGGATGTCATGACCACCGGTGTGCGCAGACCCGAGGAGATCTCGTGACCGACTCGCTCTTTGGCAACGATATCGACCGAGCCGCACGCGACGAAGCAGTCGTGAGCGCGTACGAGCACGCCGGTCGAACGCTCGACGATCTGCCCTACACGGACGAATTCGAAACGCTTATCGCAACGGTCCGCGTGACCGACGAAAACGCGCAGCACCGAGAGGTGTTCCACAGGCTTCACAACCTGCGCAAGGCAGGCAAACTGCCGCGACTCGGGCGAGCACCCTCGACACCATTCAAGCGCTCGTACGAAGACGAGCAGCTCCTGATCGGATTGGTAACAGACGCTGCCGGGTCGCTCGGGCAGCGCGACCAGCTTCCCTACACGACAGACTTTGACGAACTTGCGGGTAAGTTCATGAGGGAAACCGGGCTCAATCTCGATCGCCACGCACTCTGGCGCTTGATCGCCAAACTAGCCAAGTGAGTTTGCCAAGTGAGCCCGCCGAGTAAGCCGGTCCCACAAGCGCTATCCTCTGGCCCAGACGGAGGAACCGCCATGCCCGCCTCAATTGATGCGCTCCTGGACAAGCTGATCGACTACGCCGGGCTCTTCCCTCCCGCGCAGCTGGACATGGATCCCGCGGTTACCGAGTTCGCAAGGCATCTCCGCGGGCCGCACGCGGGCGTGCTGAGCCACTTCATCTGCCCCGCCTGGAGACTCGACGAGCTCACAAAGCACGCGTCGATGGTTATGCCCGGCACGTTCGCCACCAGCGGGTACACCGAGATGGCCGACGTCACCCCTCCCTGGAAGGTTGCTGCGATCGTGAAAGCCGACGACCCGCAGACCGGGCTCGAACAGGTCAAGGCGTTCAACGAGCACCACAGCGACGAACGCAACGGCCTCGCGAACATCGACGCCATCGAGATCAAAGCTCTGAGCGCGTCGTTCATCGACGAAGCGCTTGAGGCGATGCCCGACGACATCATCCCGTTCTTCGAGATCGACCACCGCGAAGACCCGCGGGGCATGATCGCGGCTCTATCCGGGCTCCCCGCCGCGGCGAAGATCCGCACGGGAGGCGTCACGCCCGAACTCATCCCAACACCTGAGGAGGTCGCCAGATTCATTTGGTGCTGCCAGATCGGGGATGTCCCGTTCAAGTGCACCGCGGGCCTGCACCACCCGCTCCGAGGCGACTACAGGCTCACGTACGAAGACGGATCAGACAATGGAACCATGTTCGGGTTCCTCAATGTCTTCCTCACAAGCGCATTCATCCGTCACGGCAAGATCGATGAAGCACAGGCCGCGACGCTGCTCGTCGAAACCGACAAAGACAAGCTCAGCTTCGACGACCATGGCGCTTCATGGAACGCGCCCAGCGGCGAAGTCTCAGTCACTACGGACGAGATCATCGACGCGAGGCGGCAATTCTCGTTCAGCTACGGCTCCTGCAGCTTCACCGAGCCAACAGAAGAGCTCGCCGGGCTGGGCTGGCTCTGAGTGGGCTCGTTCTGATCACGCCGGCTTCTTCGTCACCACCGCAGCGCCGATCAGCGTCATGGGCGCGAGCATCACGATGAAACTGATGTGATACCACGCCGGGGCGAGGTGCCACATCGATCCCTCGACACCGATCCCGACCAACGTGAGCAGGACCGCCAGCGCGAGCGGGGCTTTGCCTCTCTTGGCCACCAACCGGCATAAGGCGCCCGCACAGACCGACTGCAGGAGCGTGATCGCCAGCGTCACCAGGAGCGGCACGGCTTCGAAGCACGAGCCGTCCTCCCCGATCGCGTCGGGGAAAATCGCACGCACAAGGGTCATGTTCCCGAAGTGCAGGACGCTCCAGACGATGAAACCGACGATGACAGCACCGATTGCCTTGCCCATTTCGATTCTCCAAGATAAGAACCACCCCACCACGGGCGGCTATGTGATTGAGTTCAGATCCAGTTCTCGGTTCGGCACCTCTTGGGTGAGAACAAACCCGCGATCTTGATGAGCGCCATAAACAGCGTTCTGTGTACGAACGTAGGCTTGCCCGTCTCGACGATGGCCTTGATGTTGTTGCAGATGAGTGTGCCGCCCGAGGCCATGTTCTTGGCGGTCTTGGTGCCCATGGGCAGGTTCTCGCACGTCAGCGTGAGCTCGATGCCCCCGTCTTGCTCGGTGATGTCATAGATCACAGTGCACTCCGGGTCGTCGTACGAGGTAAACTTGAGCGTGTGCGCAAAGCGTGTGTAGGGTGTGTACTCGAGGATCTTCCCAATCATCGAAACGTACTTGCCGTCGGGCGACCGCATGGACATCGTCGTGCCCGGCTCGTAATTCTTGGCGTGCATCCTGCAGTAGAAGATCGCTTTCTGGATGTCATCCGTCTTTGTGAGCTCGTGGAACACCTGCTGAGCGGTGCCTCGGATGAACACCTTGTAGATCGCCTTGCGTGCGGCCTCATCGATCACTTTCGTCGTTGCCATTGTGCGGTTCCTTGTTTGCTTCTTCGATGCGGTACTTGATGGACGTGAGGTGCCCGGCCCACTGCTTGCTGTACTCCGTTGTCCAGCGGTCGTAGATCTGCTGGATCGGAACGGTGTTGTGGTACAGACGCTTGGTTCGTCCCTCTCGCTCACGGATGAGAAGGCCGGCGTCTTCCAGAACCTGGATGTGCTTGAGCACCGCGATCCTGCTGGTGCCAAAGTGAGAACAGACATCCCCCACTTTCACGCCTGGCGAGTCCTTGACGAGGTCGAGGATCCGCCGGCGGTCGGCGTGGGCGAGAGCCGCGAAGACCGCATCCATGGAGTCGTGGCTCATGTGTAACGTATAGGTTACATATGAGCACGCCACTTGTCAACCTCACCATACAAAAATGACGCCAACGGCCCCCAACAGCGGTTTCTGGTCCGCTCGGGGCCGGGTCTAGACTCACCCGAACCAGAGACTTGAGCCCCAGAGGAGCCCCGAGATGCCCTACGAGATCGACGAGACCCACGACCAGAACCTCAAGAGCTGGGTCGAGTCCGCAAACGATCCCGAAACGGACTTTCCGATTCAGAACCTCCCGTTTGTCCGCGCGGTCTTCACCGACGACGAGGAACAGGAGACGTTCATTGCGTCTGGCGTGGTGATCGGCAGCAAGCTGCTCGTACTCGACCTGATCGCCCAGGAGGGCTTCCTCGACGGTTTCGTTGACGACGAGATCATGAGCACGATGCTCATCGATGAGTACTTCAGCCAGCTCTCACGTGATGATCGAGCCAAGTTCAGATCGAGACTCGTTTCTCTACTCGACAAGGACAACGCCGAGCTGCGCGACCACGAGCTCGCCGAGCACACGCTCTTCGATGTAGCCGATGTCGAGCTCTTGCCCGCGTTTGATTGCCGGGACTACACAGATTTCTACGCCTCTGTGTACCACGCCACGAACGTCGGCTCGATGTTCCGCCCCGACAACCCGCTCTTGCCAAACTACAAGTGGATCCCGGTCGGGTACCACGGCAGGGCTTCGTCTGTCGTCCCGAGCGGAACCACCGTGCGGAGGCCAGTCGGCCAGCTTTCACCCGCTGAAGAAGGCGGCGCGCCGGGCTTTGGGCCCTGCAAACTGCTTGATTATGAGCTCGAACTGGGTGTTGTGGTCGGGCGCGGCAACGAGCTCGGCCAGCCGATCCCGATCGCCGAAGCCGAAGATCACATCCTCGGTGTGTGCCTGCTGAACGACTGGTCGGCGCGTGATATGCAGAAATGGGAGTACGTGCCGCTGGGGCCGTTCCTTGCCAAAAACTTCGCGACGACGGTTTCGCCCTACATCGTGACGATGGAAGCGCTCGCACCGTTCCGCTGCCCGGCGATGACGCGTGACGACGACGACCCGAAGCCCCTGGCACATCTTCATGATGAGAACGACCAGTCACACGGGGGCATCGACATCACGCTCGAAGTCTTCCTCGCGTCGAAGCAGATGCGTGACCAGGACCTGGAGCCGATCAGGCTCAGCAAGGGCTCGTTCAAGGACATGTACTGGACGATCGCGCAGATGCTGACGCACCACTCGAGCAACGGGTGCAACATGCAGCCGGGCGACCTGCTGGGCTCGGGCACCATCTCGGGCCCGACGCGAGAAGCACGCGGCTGCCTGCTCGAACTCACTTGGGACGGCGACCCGTTCGCCGAGACCCCAAAGCTCGTGCCTGGCACCCAGCGGACCCCGATCGAACTGCCCACGGGCGAGGAGCGTAAGTTCCTTGCCGATGGTGATGAGGTCATCATCCGAGGCTATTGCGAGCGGGATGGGTTCCGCAGGATCGGGCTCGGTGAGTGCCGGGGGATCATCGAGCCGGCACTGATTTAGGCGGAGACTGGACAAACCCGCCTGATATGCCCGATTCGAGGCATCTCGTACCCGATTCTGACAGCCCTCGATTGGGCCCGGATTTGTTGGTAAGATTGATATTACGAAGAGGCTTTCACTGACCGCATTCAGGTCCACCGGAATCGAGGGAATTCTGTTGCGGCATACGGGGACACACCATGGCTAAGGGCGGCGGAAAGAACGCAATTCTCCTGATCATCGCGATAGCTGCGATCGGCGGTGCCATTTACGGCATCTCGACGATGGGCGGTTCGAACCCCCAGGAACAGCAGATGGTCCACTACATCGATCCCGAGTCGGTGCTGAATGACCCTCAAGATGTAGCGAGCATGACTGTCGAGGAATTCAAGAAGCGTCGAAACGACGTCATCCTTAGTTCCGCAGAGGCAGACGAACGCCGCGTCAGCGCCGGTCAGTGCCCGCACTGCGAGAAATTCTTTCCGCTTGTCGGACACGGCGAGGCTCCCGAGAACTGCCCTGTCTGTGATGGCGAGCTGACCGAAGCCTACTGATTTATCCCAGAGGGATTGACCAGTAGTAGAGATGTGAAATTGACTTACGCGGGCCTGTCGCTTCGAAAGAGCGTCAGGCCCGCTGTCATTGTGTGAAGGTAGCTCATCTCCCCCACTGGCCCAATCTCTCCGCCAGAGAACGCGCCCGCGAGCGGGAGATCCTGTCTCCCCACGTCGATGTGCTGGCCGCTCTTGGCCTGCTCCACGCCAGCCGCTGCGGGGGAGAACGCACGGATGACAGCAGACGCGTCGGTGCTCGACTCTCCGAATAGCTTGACGCCCCGGTGAGCGCAGGTGAACAGCAGCCCAGCGTCGGGCTTCGGGTTGAGCTTCTGCGCATCGAGGACCATTTCGAGATCGCCACGAGCACTCTCAGCGTCGCGGACGTGAAGCTGAACAGTCTGCCCCACTCGGAAAAAATCGTCCGAGATCACAGCGCCGTTCGAGTTCTCGATCGCTTTCACGCCTCGGATCAGGAAATCACCCTGCCCGAAGCGCTCTTTGTACTCATTGATGACCCTGCCCAGCAGCATGCCCTTGGTCAGCGCCGTGCGAGACTTGGCCGAGAGACCCTGCACCGCGTCGCGTAGCGATTCGACCGCTTTTTTCCCTGAGAGTTCGAGGATCACATTGTCGCGGGCCTTGGTCACAAGCATGGTCGGGCCGATGGGTTTGCAGCCCTGGCTGACGACGCCGTCGATCGCGATATCGCCCGAGATGCTGAGACCGAGACCACCAGCGGTCATCATCTGGTCGTTGAGACCGATGACGTTCTGACCCGGCGCATTTCCTGACGAGGCGAGCGACCCGATGATCGGTGCGTGCTTACTGGCCAGGCTCATCGTGGGAAGCGTGCGCACGAGCGGCACCGAGTACGGATCGGCGAAGACAAATGTCGCGGCGTGCCCGGGTTCGATGTGCATCGCGGGAGCGAATTCATCCTTGTACCAATCAGGCGAGGGCTGGTCGGGCACGCGGGGAAGATCCGCCAGCAGAAAGGGCCTGATGTTGACCCCGGGCATCGATGCGAGCAAGAGCGAGATGCCCGGACCCGACTCGACCTCGACGCTCCCGCCGATGACACCCGATGCCGACATCGTCACGAGGTATCGCGCATCGGTGATCCGGCCCACGAGAGCGGCAATCTCGCCTGCCCGGGGCACATGAGGAGCGGTCAGAAACAGGAATGCAAGGTCCGGTCTGGCGCCGCCCAATCGCTGAACCGCGCGATCGGCTACTTCCTTCGCGGCCTGCGGACTCTCGGCGCGGACCGAAAGCGAGGCGGCGTAGCTCGGAATAGTACGTTGGGCAGCCGTTGCCATACCCCTGATGGTAGATCCCGGACACTCGCCGGACGCACTAGACTGTCCCGGACCCCGCGAAAGGAACACCTTTGAGCAAGCACTCCTCAATCTCACGCGTCGCGACGATCATGTTTCTCTACGCGGCGCTCATGGTTGCGTTCGGCGTGCTCGCGTACCTGATCGCACCCCCAGGCGCCAACGCGACGACCGCGATCATCGCCACCGGTGCATGCGCCGCGATCATGGTCGCGATGGGCGTGATGTCGCTCATGATCAAGACCAAACGCAGAGTCGGGATGATCGGGATTCATCTCGGGCTCGTACTGCCCCTCGTGTTTGCCGGCGTATTCCTGATGCGGGCCGGATCGAATTACCGCTCTTCGGGCGTGTACAACTACTTCGAGGATTCGTACCAGGCGGATATCGAGTCGCGTGAGGTCACCGATACCGATTCACTCCGCGAGTCATTCCTTTCTGGAGCAAAACCAGAGAATGGCAAGGACATCCCCGAGTACGACAAGGCGTACCTCGGATTCATCCTCACACTGCTCTTTGGCTTCAGTGTCGCGGCGTTCATGTTCTTGCTGCTGAGCCGACCGGAACTCCCGCCCAAGCCTGAGGCGAAGGCAGCAGCCTCGAAACCAGAGAAAGCGAAGAAGCCGGATCCTGTAAAGGCAGAGCCAACGCCCGCTAGCGATCCAGCCGAGCCCGAGAAACCAGAATCCGAATCCTGATCAGCCGCGATTCTCGGTGGATGCATCCTCGACCGAGTGGATCAAGTCGATCTTGATCGGCGTGATGATCCGCAGGTTCAGCCTTGGGTCAAGGTTGGGCGTGCCGATGACGCCGACTGTCTCACCCAGCATGGTTTCCAGATTGATCTCATCGTTCGGGCGGAGGTAGCCCAGCGTGCGGGGCGCCTCGGTGCCGTCGACGGACTGCACGCGGTACATGCGGGGCAGACGCTGGCCGTCGTACACCGCGCTCGGGAGCAGCCTGCCGACCACGGCGTAGGACCGCTTGATCTCGAGCTCGCGGATACGTTCGACGATCTCGCTCTCGCGGCTTTCCGCGTCGCGCTGGACCGCGGCGTTGGCGCGGGCGGCTTCCTGAGTCCGCTGACGGATCTTGAGAACCGAGAGCCTCTGGCGAAGAGCTGTACGGACACCCGCGTTTTCGGATGTGTCCGCGGTCTCGTCGTACATCCGCTGAACCTCGGTCAGCAGCGGGCCGTACTCGGCTTCCTCAGCGGTCTGCTTCTGAACCGCTGCGAAGATTTCTTCGAGTTCCTCGAGGCTGCTGATCTTCAGCGGAGGTGGCGCGTTCTCGACGGCCTCCTCTGCCTGATCACCAGACTCGGCCACTGCCTGGGTGGTATCGGCGTCTGCGGGCGTTCCGCCTTCGTTGCTGGCAACCTCCGTCGCCTCGCCCTGCGTGTCAGCGCCCGCTTCCGGATCGGTAAGAGTCGCCTGAGCATCTTCACCGATCATCGGATCCATCAGACTTTCGGTGTCCTTGTTGGCGGACTCGATGCCGGCGTTCGGATCAACCGCGGGCTGATCGCCATCAGCGATTTCGGTCGGCTGAGCGATGCCCGGATCAACTGCCGGCTGATCGCCTGCACCAGGATCAACTGCGGGCAAGCCTTCACCAGATTCTTCCTCTGCGGCGAGAGTCTGACCCGATTCGGCGTTTTTCCACGCCTCGACCTCAGCGGTAGTCGCCGGACGCAGGAATTTGAGCCTGACGTAGCCGCGCGCTTCATCGGGGGCTTCAACGGTGTAACCCGCAAGCTCACCGGTCTGCTTGTTGGTGGCCTCGCCGGTCACAGCAAACTCGGTCCCCCTTGGCAGGGGATCAGAGACGAGCTTGCTCCAGCTGCCCTTGGCACCGGCGAGGGCGTTGTAAGCGATCAGCGAGTCGTCCCGATTCAGGCGGAGCGACTTGCCGTCTGCTGCCACTTCGGCGTACTCGATGCGGACCAGAGCCGAGGCGGTGCTCGGGTACTTGACGCGTGCCCAGCCGCTCTGTGTCTCGCCGTCCATCACGAGGATGGCGTTCTGACGCAGCTCAGAAACGGGGTAGTAAGCCATGCCAGCCCCGCAACGCACCATGGCCTGGGGGTTTGTGACCACCATATGTGTGGGTTCTGACTCGGTGACCTGAGACGAGACCTGAGCCGAGACCTGCCCCGCGGTTCCCAGAGGGGAAACGCCCAGAACTGTCCCGAAGATGACCACTCCACCGATCCACTTGCAATCCATACGACCACGCTCCTCGAGTCGGAATTTGTCCCCGGAATTCCAAACGTCACCTAGACCGTTCTAGCGGATAGGCAGCGCCGGGTGGCATAGTCTACGACACCCAGCTGGCCCGAACAGGGCCAAACACCCATGTTGGGATGACAAAGGACTCCAGGCACATGCTTCGATCCGCTCTTCCCCCGTTTTTTGTGCGATTCACGCCTGTCATTTGCGCAGGACTTGCTCTCTCGGGCTGCACAGGTCCCGTTCTTGAACGCGACAGCGCGGTGCTGACCAAATCAGTCATCGACGCGGTGAAGCGCGAACTGGTCGAGGCAGAGAATGCACCGGGCTACATCCTGACCGAGCGAGACGCATCCATCGACAGCCTCGGCATACCCGAGGACAGGCTCAACCAACTTCGCGAGATGGGCGGCTACAAGTCCTACGAACGCGGCGCGTTCCCGATGGACTCAGATCTGCTCGGCGGTGAGCAACGCTTCGTCTCGATCAACCTGGAGCGAGCGATCCGATCGGCGATGGAACGCAACACGCAACTCCAGTTCGACAGACTCCGCCCGGCGATCTCTGAGGCGCAGATCGTCGCCGCGGAAGCCGCATTTGACTGGACCTTCTTCGTCAACGGCCAGTACCAGTCGATCGATCGGCCCCGCACGAGCACGACGTTCTTCGGGACTGCTGCCGATGTGTTCGAGCAATCAGATCTGTCCGCGGGCGTACGTCGCACACTGACCACGGGCGGCACGCTGACCGTCGATACATCCTGGACGTGGAACGACAACGACACGCCCGGACTCACGGTTGTGCCAAACCCAGCCAACACGGTGACCGTCGGTGCGCAGCTGACCCAACCCCTGCTCCGCAACGGCGGCTCAGACTTCGCGCTCTCGTCCATCCGCCTCGCGGAGAACGCCGAGCGTGACGAGATCGCACTTCTCGAATCCAACGTCATCAACACAATCCGCCAGACCGAAGAGGCCTACTGGACTCTTGTGCAGACCCACCAGAATCTGCTAATCCAGCAGCGGCTGCTCGAGCGAGGCATCAAGGTCCGCGACATCATCATCAACCGCGGACGAATCGACGCGACTCAGGCGCAGATCGCCGACGCACGGGCCGAGGTGGAAAACCGGAAAGCGGCGGTCATCCGGGCTCAGCGCAACTTGCGATCGGCCAGTGACACGCTCAAGACACTTATGAACGACCCGGAGTTGACCATCGGCTCCGAGGTTCTGCTTCTGCCCTCGGATATGGCGATCGATGAACCGATCCGCTACAGCCTCGTTGACGCGGTCACCACGGCGATCACGGAACGGCCCGAGATCACAAGAGCGCTGCTTTCCATCGATGACACAACCATCCGCAAGCAGATCGCACGTAACCAGATCCTCCCAAGGCTCGACCTTGAACTCTCGGCAAGGTACTCAGAGCTCGACCGCGACGTCGAAGACGCGTACAGCGATGTCTGGGAGGGCAACTGCATCGACTACGTCGT
>WUAK01000251.1 GCA_009827205.1 Phycisphaeraceae bacterium
CCGATCTGCTGGTTATTCTAATGAGGGTTTGAACCGGAAAATGAATTGAGCTGAGAATCCACTTCGGTGCAGTGATACGCAGCTACCACCGCGTTGCCCCTTAGGTAGAACCCCCCGATCTGCAAGTGTTTCTCCCGAAAGCGCTTGCCCACAGGGCTCAGCACAACAACGGCACGTATGAATCACACGATGAACACGACTCACAAGAACTTTACACAAGATCCGGATTCTGTTATCTGCTGTCAGTCAACTTCTTTGAGGCTTCAGGATCACCCCTTTGTCGCCGCGGTCGTCATCGACTACGACGGCATGATCCTCTGGGGCAACTCCAGAGGCAAGCGGCTCTACTTCAACGATCCAGAGCTTGATTGCGACGGCAAAACGATCCACGACTTCTTGCCCGATGAGATGGTCATCGAGAGGCTTGGACTGCTCAGGATGGTATGTGACACGGGTCGGTCGGCGTTCTTCCGCCAGATCCTCGGCGGCAAATCGATTGTGACCACTTACCACAAGCTGAATGCACCCGACGGCGAGACTCCGCGTGCGATCATCCTGTCCGGTGAGGCGACCAATGACGAACAGCTGGTCGTCCCCGATCATTACTTCCGCTTCGAGACGAAATTTGTGAACTTCGGTGCCCTCGACAAGCTCTCGCCCAGAGAGATCGAGGTGCTCGCGATGATCAGCCAGGGCCTCACGACGGACAAGATCGCCGAGCAACTCGGCCGATCGCCCAAGACGATCGAAGCGCACCGCAGCGCGATCTCGAGAAAGCTCGGCATCGGGTCTCGGATTGGGCTGTCGGAGGTCGCGCGCAGAGCGGGTCTTCAGCCGAGCCACGCTTCAATGAAGCGCGTCGATCTCTGACTGTGGCTCCGATCAGAACAGCGGCACTTATCAGCTAATCAGCTGAGCTCTTTACCTCAGCGGTCATTCGGTATCGCTTAGCCATCGCGTCGAGCGACCCTGGGATCACGCGGATATCACCAACGGTGGTGATGAAATTCACGTCGCCCTCCCACCGCGGGACAAGGTGCACATGCAGGTGCTGCGGGACCCCGGCACCGGCGGCTCTTCCCTGATTGACTCCGATATTGATGCCGTGGGGCTCGAGTGTGCTTTCCATGAGCTCGCTTGCGCGATCAACGAGGGCCCAGAGCGCAGCCCGCTGGCTGGACGAGTAATCGAGAAGCCTCGTCCGGCCCTCTCCGAGTGCGACCAGGAGATGCCCATTGGCGTACGGGTATCTGTTCAGAAAGACCATGCCCTGACCTGTGCGCTCGATGACGTGGTTCTCGATGTCGTCATCTGGTGTGAGCCAATAATCGCGGATGAAACAGCCGGTGTCGGGCTTTGACTTGCGCTTGGCTTTGTCCGCATCCTGCTGCTCCTGAACCTTGCCGATCGCCTCGATGTACTTGAGGCGCCATGGGGCGTCGAGCTGGCTGGGGCCCTGTCTGCTTTCATTTGGGCGGTTCTGTCTGTGCGGGTTCTGTGGATTATCCGGCATGCGCCAAGTGTACATAAGTGGCGACCCGGACCAATCTCGTGACGTCCGCGAACCGATATCCAGAGCAGGAGCATTCGAGATGAGCCAGATCGAGATCGATTCCACGACACCTGTCTCGACGATCATGTCCACCCGGGTCGTCACGGTGACACCAGACGACTCGCTGAACTCGGTCCGCAGGCTTTTCGACAAGCACAAGTTCCACCATCTGATCGTTGTCGAGCGAGACAAGGCGGTGGGTGTGATCAGCCAACGCGACTTGCTCAAGCATCTCAGCCCGTTTGTCGGGACGCTCAGCGAGAAGAGCCGCGACTCGTGGACGCTCGACAAGAGGGTGCACCAGGTGATGACCCGTTCGATCGTGTGGATGGAGCCGGACTCACCGATCACAGAAGCTGCGCTGCTGATGGCGGCGAACCGGATCTCGTGCCTGCCAGTTCTCGATAAGAAGGGCCATCCGATCGGGATCCTGACCTCCCGAGACGTGCTCCGCTGGGTTGCCGACTGCATGTTGTCACACCCAGAGGACGGCGTGAAAGCCGCGTAATACCCGCCCTCGACGCGGCTGGACCGCTAGACTCCGCTTCACACCAGTGTCTATAGAAGCGGAGTTTGCAACGATGTTTGAATCGATCTCAGTCGGTGGCCGGGGTGCTCCCTCGGCGGTTGTCGTCGGCGTCTACAAGGGCAAGGGCCTGAACGCCAAGGACAAGTCGTACGACACCGACGGCTCAGTTACCGCGGCGCTCAAGCGTCCCGAGGCAACAGGCGAGTACAAGAACATCGTCGAAGCGTTCCCGAAGGGATCGGGCAAGTCCAAGGCGGCTGCACGCGTGGTCGTCGCCGGGCTGGGCACACAGAGCAACCTGACTGTTGGCTGCTTCAGAGAGCTTGGAGCCGCGGTCGCCCGGTACGCCTCGAGCGTGAAAGCTACCGCGTTGAAGATCGATCTCACTTCGCAGATCAAGGCCGCCAAGCTCGACGAGAGCGCCTGCGGCAGTGCGTTCGCCGAGGGCGCCGGGCTCGTGAGCTGGACGTACGACCAACTGCGGGGCAGCGCTACCACGAAGAAGAACCTCACGAAGCTCTCGCTGCAGTCCGATTCCAAGGCGTTTGCAAAGGGCATGGAGCGCGGCCTCGGGCTGGCGACCAGTGCGAACATCACGCGCGACCTCAGCCAAACACCAGCGAACATCGCGACCACAACCTACATGGCAAACGAAGCCAAGAAGATTGCGCGCCAGACAGGCATGAAGTGCACCGTCTACAAAGGCAAGCAGCTCGAAGATATGAAGATGACCGGTCTTCGCAACGTCGGCGCGGCTAGCGAGCACCCCCCCTGCATGGTCCGCCTGGAGTACACCCCCGCGCGGGGCGGCAAGCGGAGCAAGCCGACCGTTCTGGTGGGCAAGACCATCACCTATGACACGGGCGGGCTCTCGCTCAAAATCAGCAACGGCATGAAGGGCATGAAGCGCGACAAGGACGGCGGGTGTGCAGTCCTGGGCGCGATGCACGCGATCGCGACCGTCATCAAGCCCAACCACCGTGTTGTGGCACTGCTGATGTGCGCCGAGAACTCGGTTTCCGACGAGGCGTACCGCCCCGATGATGTCATCGAGTTCGCAAACGGCGTGACCGTCGAGGTGACCAACACGGACGCAGAGGGCAGGCTCGTGCTCGCCGATGGTCTGATCCACGCGTGCAGCAAGGAGGACCCCGCCGCGGTCATCGACATGGCAACCCTTACGGGCGGCGTGGTTGTCGCGTTGGGCTCGGCGTACGCGGGCATCTGGTGCGACGACGACAAGCTCCGCACCTCGCTCGAGGAAGCGGGCGAGGCGTCTAACGAGAAGGTCTGGCGTTTGCCGCTCGGTGAGCCTTACCGCGAGATGATGCGGAGCCCGATCGCTGACATCGTCAACAGCGCCCCGGTCCGCGAGGCGCACCCGATCCAGGGCGCCGCGTTCCTGAGCTACTTCGTCGAGGACGGCGTGCCCTGGGCACACATCGACATCGCCGGCACGCACGTGACCGACAGCGCCAAGGGTGTCTTCAACGCAGGCCCGACGGGCTTCGGCGCCAGGCTGCTCGCGGAGTTCTTCGACTCGAAGTAAGCTCGATCAAAGCCGATGCACGACGACCTCTACACCGAGATGGCTGCACTGGAAGATCGCTTCTGGTGGTTTGTCGCCAAGCGGAACATCCTGCTGAACCTGATCGGCCGTTACGCGCCCGCGCGTGAACCTGGCGAGAAGGGACTCGCGATCGATCTTGGTTGCGGGTCCGGTGGATTGCTGCGGAGGCTTCAGGGCTCGTTCCCGACACTCGGTGTCGAGATGAACGAGCACGCCAGGGAGATCTGCGCCGAGCATGGTCTCACCGTCAAACCGGGCTGGCTCCCGGACGATGTCCCCGCTGAGGACGCGTCGGCGGATGTCATCGTCATGTCCGATGTGCTCGAGCATGTGGAGAAGGATGTCGAGACCGTCAAGGTCGCGGCGCAGAAGCTCAAGCCGGGCGGCATTCTCGTCTGCACCGTCCCCGCGCACCCTTGGATGTGGACCAAACGCGACGAGCACCACAACCACTTCCGGCGCTACACACGCGAGCAGTACGAGCGGATGTTCGACATCCCGGAACTCGCTGCGGTGGTCGAGAGCTACTACAACAGCTTCCTCTTCCCTCCCATGGTCGCGGCCCGTCTGGCGGGCAAGGTATTGAGGAAAGACGCCGAGGCGGGCGATATCAGAGTGCCTCCCGGACCTGTCAACGGGGCCATGCGACGGGTATTCGAGTGCGAGAAGCGGATTCTCGGTAAGCTAAGGCTACCGATTGGGGCCTCGCTGATCAGCGTGCCCCGGAGGGTGTGCGGATCCCGGTCGCCAAGGAGG
>WUAK01000252.1 GCA_009827205.1 Phycisphaeraceae bacterium
GCTCTTGTCGTCGATCCGCTGGACGTCCTTGAGGGCCCAGACCTGCTTGGTCTTCTCGTCCAGGGCGAGGTAAATGATCGAGGCCGCGCCACGCCCGAGCTCGGACATGATGCGGTATCCCTCGACGATCTCGTCCTTCTTGAAAACCTCCAAGGCGGCTTCCTTCTACTGCGTTCCCGCGGAGCCAGAATCGGCCCGAATCACAAACACCGGGTCTGCGGGCTCCGGGTGAGGGCTATCTTAGCCCGGACCGACACCAGGTCATGCACACTCAAAGATGAAGGATCGGCTCGACCAGCCCCGGTCTTAGTTGGGAACCGAGAGAAGCTGCTCTTGGAACGCCGCGACCGGGAAATACTGGCCGGGACTGGTGGTCTGAGCCACGTCCCTGTGGAGGATCACGTTCCGAGCGGGGATGCCGAACTCACGCTGAAGAGCCCTGACAGCCTGAACAAGCCTTGCCATCTGCGCTCCGGTGAATTCTTCGCGGTCTCCATCTCCAACAAGACAGATACCGATCGCGTTGCGGTTGTACCAATCGCCGTACTGGCCGGCGGTATGCGCCCCCGGGAGCTGGTCGAGCCAGCGATACCCGACGTGGACCTCGCCATCACCGGCGCCGCTGCCGTTGCCGACCACGAAGTGATAACCAAGGCCCGAGAGGCCCATGCCCTTGTGCTCTTTCTCGATGGACTCGGCGGTGCCGTAGGTCGAGGCGGTGTGGTGGATCACAATCGCCTGCCACGGCGCGTTGTCGGTAGAGGCGCGGGTCTCGAAGATCCGGTCGATGCTGCTGGTCATGTCCGGGGCAACGAGCGAAGGCAGACGGATGCCGTCAAGCCCAAGATCTCGGTTGCCATCGAGCATCCAGAGCGATCCGCCCACGGCGGTCATCGCCAGAACGAGCGCACCCCAGACAACCTGAACCCTGCTCAGGCCGCTGGGCGCAGAACGCTTTTTCTTCGATTGAGACGTTGTTCTGGACCTTTGGCTTTTCACCAGTCGCGTTCCTTCGCTCGATGCTCTTCTGGAAGCCGCCGGCGCTCCGCCCGGCACCGATGTGCACGCTGAAACATGCCATCGGATCGAAGTCCTGATTTTCTCGCAAAAACGCGCCCAAACAGCGCGAGTTCGCTCTACTCCTTGGGTGTCAGCCTCGCCCTCAGATTCGGCACCCGCCTGCCGTACTCGTTGAACCGGTACGGCTCGACCTCCTGCCCGCGAACCTCGTCGTACCTCGAATACGGCGAACGCTCGTCGGTGTCACGGAACAAGGGCTTTCGGCACCCTGTCATGGTCATAATGCACGATACCACAATCAGGCACCCCGCGAGTGCGAGTGGTGCACCACATCTTGTACACGGATTGGATCTACGTTCGTGCATCGTTTCTCAGACTCAGCATAGCAACGCACTGTGAACCGAGCGCAAAACAACACACGCCCAGCCTGTCGGGCCGGGCGTGTGTATGGAGGAGATCAGAGACAATACAAAGAGCTGCTCGGACACAAGAGATACGACTGCCCAATCCTCCCGGTTCAAAGGGGAATCCAATAAAAACGCTCAGACTGTGCCCAAATCCAACTCTATCGATGTTCCTTGTGAATCAGACGTTTGTTTGCATTCAGTTCGGAGTACCCGTTTGCGATCAACTGCCTGATCGCTTCATACACCACCACACAGACCGCGCTCGACAGATTCAGAGAACGCTCGCCTGGCACCATGGGTAGACAGATCACTCGATCGTGGTGCAACTCGAGCAGGTCATCCGGCAAGCCCTTGGATTCCTTGCCGAAAACAAGATGGTCGCCGGGCTCAAAGCCGGCTTCGTACACCGACCGCGATCCCTTCGTGCTCAAGAGCCATCGGCGAGCGTCAGTGGTCGAATCCGAGTACGCGGCAAAGTCAGAGTGCGTGTGCAGATCGAGCCTGGGCCAGTAATCGAGCCCGGCTCTCCGGCACGCCTTCTCATCGATATCAAACCCAAGAGGCTCGATCAGATGCAGGCTCGCCCCGGTCGCGACGCACGTGCGTCCGATGTTGCCCGTGTTGTTCGGGATCTCGGGTTCGTGGAGAACGACATTTAGCATGCCGCGAAGACTAGCCGCCTCACGAGAGGCTCAGCCCCCGTTGCCACGGATATAGCGTGCCTCGGCAGCTCGCCGCGCTTTGACACCCGGATCGACGCGGAGCAGGTGGTCGATCGCCTGCTGGATTTCACCCCAGTTGCGGAAGTCGTCGACCGATCTCCTGACTCGGCCATCCGAGCTCACGATGATGACGCGACCGAACACATCTGAGTTGTTTCGACCACGGTTCCTGCCGTCACCAACGGTGGGCATAGGCGAACCCTGATTCGCAAGCAACGAGTGAGTGAACTGCTTCGATCCAAGCGAGCGACGCATGCCGTCCTTGGAGATCGGGATGTCGAGGAAGTCGTCAGTGATCAGCCCACTGCCCCTGCCGTTGCGAGACCGGTTGCTGTTTGCTGAATGCGGAATCATGAAGCCCATGACGGCAATGTCGCGTGACTGCTGCTTGTGAATGTCCTCCATGCGAACCATGAGATCGTTCACAACATCTCGTGCATCCGGATGCCAGACGTACGCAAGCGTGACCTTTCCTTCGGTATCGGGCTTGCCGTTGAGCCACTCCCCGTCTGGTGCTGCAAACGGGGGTGTCAACTCCTCGATGCTCGATGCGCCCTCGAGCAGCTCTCTGTCGATCTTGGGCCAGTTGGTCGCGGCGTACTGCTCGGCGGTCGGCGCGGTAAACGGGATCTTGGGCAGGTTGTCGAGCGAAATACTCTGGTTGATCCCGCCCGCGCGGCGCTGCGCCGCACGTGCTGAGCGCATCGCCTCCGCCTGATTCGCCTCGGCGCTCCGAGCCTCTTGCGAACTCTCAGACGCAACGATCTCAACCGCTGCGGCAACAGAGTCAGTCGTGATATCCGCAAACCTCAGGTTGCCCGCGCGATCGATCACGAAAACATCCGGGTCCTGATCAACCATGAACGAATCACGTATTGCGCCGTCGGTATCAAGCGCGACCGAGAAGCCGAGCTTGCGCTTCTCGGCGAACGCCTTTGCTTCGTCCCAGCCCTCGCTGTCGTGGACACCGATGATGACGAGATCCGGGTGTTGATCCTTGAGCCTCTTGCCCAGCATCGCCGCGGTGTGCGACGGGCGGTACCACTCTGCGAACGTGAACACGAGCACGGGCTTGCCGTTCAGCGAAGCGGCGGTCGGCTTATCTCCGATCCAGTCGCTCGCGGCGAGCAGATCATCCGTCGGCGCCGGCTGGAAGATCATCATGTCGAGCGCGTCACGACGGCTGCCCGCGCCTTCGTTGCGGACATCCTGCGCCGAGGCGGAAGCCATCAGGCCGAGCGCCGAGATCGTGAGAACCGCCTTGCCGAGAAGTCGCATCGCATCACTCCAGACTGTGCATGAGGTAGCCGACCCGATTCCCGGTCGGCGCTGACCCACTCTACACCATTATTAAACGCCTTCAGGGGGGTTGGGTTCACACGCCAGACCCGGATCAACCAATTTTGAAAGGGCGATCGCCCCTGCCGTGACGACGTTCAGGCTGTCCACACCGGCAGACATGGGGATACGAACCCGAACATCAACCGATCTTTGAGCGCCCTGTGAGAGCCCTGGCCCCTCGGCTCCGAGCAGCAACGCCGGCCGATCGATGCCGACGACATCGCCGATGGGCTCTGCATCCTCATCAGTCGTCAAGGCGATTGTCGTGAACCCGAGCGCGATGAGCTCTGTGAGCCCGCCTGGCCAGTCGGGGACTCTCGTGAATGGCACCCGTAGCGCATGCCCCATCGAGACACGGATCGACTTGCGGTACAGCGGATCGCAGCTCGTCGGATCCAGGAGAAGCGGGCAAGCAGGAACGCCTGTATCGCTCACCCCCCCAAGCGCGGCGGCAACCCGCATCAACCCACCCACATTGTCGTGATTCGAGAGCCCCTCAAGCACGACACACGCTCTGGCACCTTTGAGCACCGCCGAGACGGGCTCCATCGGCCTGCGGATGCCCGAGGCGAGCACGCCTCGGTGGATCGGGAAGCCCACGATTTCATCCATCACGGGCCTGGACGCGAGATAGACCGGCACCCCGGGGCCGACCATCTCGGCAAACTCGGTCGCAAGCTCTGTGCGTGTGTCGGCAAGAAGCAGCGACCTCGGTTGATACAAAGACCGCTCCAGCAGTAGTTTGACGACCTTGTCGCCCTCTGCGATGAAAACACCCTCCGGCGCACCCTCAAGAGGCCGCGCGAGGCGATTCTCGCGTAATTGGCGGTACTCGATCAGCCGATCATCTTCTGGGGCGATGTCCTCACCAATCGGGATGATGTTTGTCGGCGTCTTC
>WUAK01000253.1 GCA_009827205.1 Phycisphaeraceae bacterium
CCTCCACGCGAGGCCAGTCTTGCAAAACCTGCGACACGGTTCGTTTGAGAAGCTCACGTTCTTGGTTGGCACACTCAAAGGTCTTCTCAACAAGCAGGCTGACATCAGCCGCGGTTTGCGCAGCGCTTCGCTGTTCGTGATTACCGGGTACGCCACGTTCGCAACGTTCCTCGGCATAGCGGCCAACACAGACCCGAATGTTGGATTCGCAACATGGGCCGGGCGTGCCGCGATCGCAGTTCTCGTCATGATGCACTTCATCGCCCCGATCGACTTCATCCTGGCGTTCTGGCACAAATCCACTGGTCTCAGCACATTCGGTCTCGAAGCGGTGACCAAAGACGCTCAGGCTTCCCGAGTGCAGCTGCTCAGACGCAGCGCGATCATGTGGCTCCCCATCCTCGTGCCGTCATCTGTGCTCGTCGCAAAGGCGTTGATAACCGGGGAATGGATCCCGTTCGAGCACGCAGCGATCCTCGGTGCTCTGGCATTCGTCGGCGCGATGATCTATGCCGTCTCGGCGCTTGCAAACCCTGGCCGGGGTCTGCACGACAGGCTCGCCGGCGTGTGGGTCGGCCGGCGCTAACCCATAACCAAACCCATCAACCGCAAGTCTCAGGGTCGCACTGCGACCACGCACGGTCCCCGTCCGGACCAAGTACACCCGATCTCTTCCCACTCATGAAGGAGTCAAAGTCATGACAATGCAAATGCCACACCGCTTCGCGCAAAAGAGCACCGCGTTCGCCGCCGCTGCCCTCCTGCTGGGCTCAGCTCCCTGCCTGACCGGCTGCAGCGATTCCGACACAGTCGCGAGCACCGAGGTCAGCAGCGCGCCCTCGCCCAACATCTCGCTCGATGCCGCCCTCATCGCGGGCGACGATAACGCCGTGCGCGATCACATCATCGCCGGCACCCAGGTCAACACGAAGAACATGACGGGCGATACACCCCTGCACATCGCAGCCGCCTTGGGCCGGACGTACGCCGCTGACTTACTCATCGACGCCGGTGCGGAGCTTGAGACGAAGAACGGGTCGGGTGTCACACCCCTGTTCAACGCCGCGTTCTTCTGCCACACCGATGTGCTGGAATCTCTGCTCGAAGCCGGCGCGAACCCGAACGCGACCGATCAGAACGGCAGCTCTATCCTGCAGATCATGGAAATGCCCTGGGATCAGATCCGACCAATCTACGAGATGGTCCACACCTCGATCGGGCTCCCGTTCGACGAGCAACGGATCGAGTCAGCCCGTCCCGATATCGCTGCGATGCTGCGCTAAACCCAAGGACATTCCCAAGGACATACCCGATGAACACGCTCGACGCAGACACAACTCCACTCGAGACGCTAGCCGATGAAACGCCCAGCGCCCCGCGTCGGCACGACTTCGATGCGCTCCGAGCATCGGCGATGCTCCTAGGCATCGCGCTGCACGCCGGTCTCTCTTTCGCCCCAATCCCGTGGCTCGCGATGAACGACGCGACCTCGCCCGCGATAGGCGCGTTCATCGAGGTGCTGCACGGATTCAGACTCCCGCTCTTCTTCATCATGAGCGGCTTCTTCAGCGCGATGTTGCTCAGGCGTCGAGGTGTTCCAGGCTTCATCGGACACCGAGTCAAACGGATCGGTCTACCCCTCTTGCTCGGCTCGCTGACGATCATCCCCGCGATGTGGGCCGTGATCATCGGCGGCTACACGATCATGCACTTCCGTCCCGCGCCGGAACGCGACTGGTCCGGACCCACCGACGGCACTGTCACCATCTACAGCGCCGCCGCTGCAGGCGACCTGGACGCAGTCCAACAGCTCGTCGGGAGCGGCGTGCAGTTCGACAAACCTGACGGGATGTTCTTCACGCTCCCTCTCGCATGGGCCGCTACCGGTGATCACGCTGAAATCGTCGAGTACCTGCTGGAACAAGGCGCAGACCCCAATCAACGCATGGGAGACGAAAACACCCCGATGCACACCGCGTGCTTCTTCGGTGCATCAGAATCCGCCGCGCTCATGCTGAAAGCCGGCGGCGACCCCTACAAGAAGAACAAGAACGGCGAAACTCCTGTCGACGCGATGCAACACGACGCAGGCATTGTCAACTTCATCGCGAGCCTGCTGGGTGTAGAGGCGGACTTTGAGCAGGTGCAGGCCGGGCGACGAGAGATCGCCGAGTTGCTCGACACAGACGCTGGCTCGGCATCAGGCCCGACCATCACCGAACGCGTTGTAGGCTTCCTGCACAGCGAAGCACTCATGCACCTCTGGTTCCTCTGGCAACTCTGCTGGCTCGCCTGCGGCCTCGTCATCATCACATTCGCGTTCCGTCTTCAACCATGGAAGGGGCTCCCGGATGTGCTCGTTGCTTCCCCGCTCTGTCTCATCGGGCTTCTACCCCTGACCGCGCTCACACAGAGCTTCCAGGCTAACTTCGGGCCCGATACATCTGCAGCAATCATCCCCGCGCCGCACGTGCTGCTGCACTACGCCGTCTTCTTCGGGTTCGGCGCGCTCATGTACAACTCGGCGAGCGCCGCCGACCGGCTCGGACGAGCCTGGTGGGTGCACCTCCCAATTGCTGCCGTCAGTTGCTACATCGCACTCAACCTCTCGCACAACCCAACCGCGTACGCCGAGTACGGGCTAGAAGCCGACACGGGCGAGTGGGTCGGCTACGCACTGCAATCGGTTTTCGTGTGGACGACATCCTTCGGGCTGATCGGGCTCGCCAGGCGGGTCCTCAGCAAGCCGAGCCAGAGGATCCGGTACGTCTCCGACTCATCGTACTGGCTCTACATCGCACATCTTCCACTCGTCGTCGCCGGGCAGTTCGCTCTGGCATACGTCTCGCTTCCGCCGCTTCTTGAGTTCACCCTGCTAACGATCACGGCGACAACCGTGCTCATGCTGAGCTACCACTGGCTCGTGAGATACACATGGATCGGCCGACTCCTCAACGGCCGCCGCGAACGGCCTATACGCGCTGCGGAGTGAAAACATGCCCGGCCAGAATCAGTTGCTGGCCGGGCAGTGGGGGAGAGTGAGTCTGTCATTCAAAGATCCAAAAGCCCGCGTTCACTCGGCGTGTTCAGCAAAGAGTGCTGGCCAATTCTCGTTCGCACGAGCGACGCTGCCCTCAAAGTCCGCGTTGAACTTCTCCAGGATTTCAGAGTTCACGTTGAGATAGAGCTTGCCGCTACGAACCTGCGCCGTCGTGATATCCACAGGCAGCAGGATGCCGAGCGATGCGCCGTACGAGCAGAACCCGCCGTACTCGGGCGTGTACGCTGACGGGTCCACCAGGAAGATCTCCTTGTTCTGCTCCGTCGCAAACAGGTAAGTCGCACCCGCGTGATCGGCTCGGATCATCGGCGAACCATTCAAGGGAGATTCACTCTGGAAAAAGCTCACCGGGTCAAACCCTGCAAGCCCGACACCGCTAGCGCCAGAGACATTCACGAGATTGCCCCTCGCCTCGTTGATCTTGGCGACTGCTTCCTTTGTGCTCCAGACATCGCTGGCGATCATGCGGTAGTTCACGAACGCCGCCTCATACCCGTCGTACCCGGGCAGCTTCGCAGCCGCCGTCGCGTCTGCCACCACGGCGACCTCAAAACCCTCCTCAATCAGGTTCCGCATGTGAGACTCCACACACAGGTTCGCAGACATGCCAGCGAGGACGACCTGGCCAACACCAGACTTGCGAAGCTGCAACGCCAGATCGTTCGAGTCCGGCCCGTACACCTTGTGGGGGCTGACAACCACGGTTTTGCCGTCGTTGATATACGGCTTGTACCGCTCGAGCCAGTCAGCGCCGGAGCCGTCGAGTCCCGAGACCTTCAGCGGCCCTTCCCGATTGAACATCTCGATGTCATGCATGAGTGTCTCGAGCGCGCCCTCGAATTCCCACGTGTGGTCGTGCGGGTAGTAGTAGTGGGGGCTCACGTAGACTTTCGCGTCGGTTTCCTTGGCAGCAATGAAAAGCTGCTCAATGTTCTCGACCGTGTTGTTCTCCGTCACACTCTCACCAACAACACCCCAGGTCACACCCTCAGGGCTTAGAAAGTCATTCTGTGGGTCGATGACAACGAGCGCAAACTTCCCGCGTTTGAGTTCGACACCTGGACGCGGGATTGGCGCATCCTCGCGCGGGCCGTCGATGTAGTGGATGTGATTGGCATGGTCATGCCCGGCATGTCCGCCCGGACACGCATGCTGCGCTGATACCCCTCCCGCGGTCAGCCCGCAGCAACCTGCCAGGGCCAGTGTGACGTTCTTAGCTTTGCTATTCATTTCAATACCCCTTAATAAGTCTGCTTCACTTTCGGCTCAGATCGGAA
>WUAK01000254.1 GCA_009827205.1 Phycisphaeraceae bacterium
GGATGGTCAGCTCTTTGTAGCCGTGATCGAGATACTGCTGGCTGTAGTTGAAGCGGTTCTGAACCTGCATCCTCGCTCTGACCGCGGAGAACGCCCCGTCGCAGCCAATGACGTAGTCGGCTTCGATCCGTTTCGGTTCTCCCTTCTCAGTCTTTACTTCGATCGCGGGTGCATCAAGATCTGCTCCGATACAACGGTGCTCGAAGAGCATCTCAACGTTGTCATACTCAGCCAGTGCTTCGAGCAGTGTGATGTTGAGCCCGCCGCGAGATACGGAGTGGATCGCGTCTTCTGGGTTGCTGCTGTACGCCTGGAAGGTCAGGTTTCCTGCCTCGTCGTGGAGCATCCGCCCGGGCATGCGTATTGCATCGGTGAGCACTCGATCAGCGAGCCCGACACGCTCGAGTGCGGTGATTCCCCGGCACGACAGGGCCAGGTTGATCGAGCGCCCCCCGATGAATCCGTTCGTGCGCGGGTCGGGACGACGCTCGCAGAGCGTGACCTTGTACCCCCGCCTGCCAAGTTGAATCGCAAGCAGCGCTCCAACGAGCCCCGCACCGGCGATGGCAATATGAGTGTCTCTTGGAGCATTTGCCATCAAGCGCTCGCTTTCTCAACGAGTTCGGCGAGCACATCTACGAATCGCCACACGTCATGGTAAGAGACGTACGTCGGCACCGGGGCCGCGCGGATGACGTTGGGTTCACGAAAGTCTGCGACCACACCTCGTTCCTCTAGCAGATCACGAACTCCGGAGACATTACCTTCGACCACGAGCGAGAGCTGCGACCCTCTTTGTGCGGGATCTTCAGGCGTAAGGATCCTGACTCGGTCGCCGCAACGCTGGTGGATGAGCGATTCCATGTAACCCGTGATACGGAGTGATTTCTCACGGAGCCTGTCTATCCCGATCTCGTCGAAGATCGCGAGCGATGCTTTGATCGGGGTCATGCCCAGGATCGGAGGGTTCGAGAGCTGCCACGCATCTGCGCTCTGCTCTGGGAAAAAGTCGGGCCCCATCCTAAACCGTGTCTTCGGATCGTTTCCCCACCAGCCCGCGAATCGTGGTCGATCCGTGCGGTGATGCCGCTCGTGCACGAATGCACCAGCGACTGCGCCAGGCCCGGAGTTGAGATACTTGTAGCTGCACCACGCCGCGAAATCGGCTCCCCAGTCGTGGAGCTTCAGCGGTACGTTGCCCATCGCGTGCGCAAGATCCCAGCCCACGATACAGCCCGCGTCCCGACCTGCCTGAGTGATGGTCTGCATGTCCATGAGCTGACCGGTCAGGTAGTTGACGCCTCCGAGCATCACGAGCGCGATCGAGTCGCCTTCGTTCCTGATCAGGTCGCACACGTCGTCGGTTCTCAACGTGTACTCGCCCTTTCTGGGTTTGAGCCGGATGACCGTATCGCTGATCTCTCGCCCATGGAACTCTGCCTGTGAGCCCACGGCGTATGAATCGGAGGGGAACGCGTTGTCTTCGATCACGATCTTGTATCGAGTATCAGTGGGGGTGTAGAACGTTGCCATCAGCAGGTGCAGGTTGACCGTCAGCGAGTTCATCGCGACGACCTCGGACTCCAGGCCACCAACGAGCCTTGAGAGCGGACCACGAAATTGCTCGTGGTAGTCCTTCCATGGGTCACGACCTTCAAAGTGTGCGTTGACTGCGAGACTGGCCCAGTCTTCGAGCTCCTGATTGACCAGTTCTTGCACGGCCTTGGGCTGGAGCCCGAGCGAATTGCCGGTCAGGTACACGACCGGCCTGCCGGCCTTCATCGGGAAGTGAAACTGTTCGCGGTATTGGGCGAGTGGGTCCTGCTCGTCGAGATGGCTGGCGTGGGCCTCATCGATTGGGTGTGCTTCGGTGGTCATTGCAGACATGATAGATCAGCCGGGCAGGGCATCCATCCCAAGGAACTCAAGCGCCGTGCCCGTGAGCAGCCTGTCCTTGGTTTCCTGGGTGAGGTGCTGCATCGCTTCGATCATCTCGCCCGGCACCTGCTCACCGAGGGGGAACGGGTAGTCCGAGCCCAGAGCGATCCGCTGCTCACCGAAGAGACGAATCAGCGTGTCGAGCGCGTGTGAGTCGTGCACCAGTGAATCAACGTACACACGGGCGGGATGGTGGATCCCATGCTCGTCGGTGCGTGCGAGGTAATCGCGTGGATTGACCTCATTGTCGATGGCACAGAGATCGGGGCGGACGTTGTAACCGTGTTCGACACGTCCGATGGTGCCTGGGAATGAGCCGCCCCCGTGCGCGAATGCGATGCGTAGATCGGGCACTTCTTCCAGAACACCGCTGAAGATGACCGAGCACATCGCGCGGCTCGTCTCGGCCGGCATGCCCACGAGCCAGGGCAGCCAGTACTTGCGCATCTGATCGGTGCCCATCATGTCCCATGGGTGTACGAAGACACTCGCCCCGAGGTCAGCCGCGGCTCTGAACACATCAACGACCTCTGGTTCGTTGAGATTCCAGTCTTTCGCGTCCCCACGGTCGATGTGAGAGCCGATCTGTACCCCTTTGAGCCCGAGGTCGTTCACGCAGCGTTCGAGTTCCTTGGTCGCCGTCTTGGGGCACTGCATCGGCAGCGTGCCGAGCCCGACGAAGCGCGAGGGGTATGTCCTGCACACCTCGGCGATGTGATCGTTGAGCAGGCACGCGAGGTATCCGCCGTGATCGGGGTTGGACCAATAGCTGAACATGACAGGAACAGTGCTCAGGACCTGAACGCGGACGCCTGTGTCGTCCATGTCTTCGAGTCTTATCGCGTGGTCGAAGCAGTTGAGCTGCACATCGCGGAAGTGCCTGCCCTCGCAGTAGAGCGCGGCGCCGCAGCACGAGCCGTCCTGGCCGTGCTCTTTCTGCATGCTGAGCCACTTCCCGGGTCCGAAGCGCGCAGCGAGATCTGGCCAGTCAGGCGGGAGGATGTGCGTATGTAGATCGATCTTGCGATTCGAGCTGTTACTCATGGACGTACTGCTTACTGCTCGATGCTGGAGAGATCAAACTCGCCCGCTCGCTCGATGACTGTATTACAGTTTGGGCACGTGCGACCTTCGACGGGCCCGTTCCAGAAGTTGTCCATCGCCTCGTGCAGATCCTCGTCGATGCTGGCGAGCCTGAACTTGGCTTCGTGCACGAGAGTGTCGCACTCTTCACAATACCAGCGAAGCCCGTCATCGAGGATCTCGTCGCTGTTGTGCGTGCGTGGAAATTCAACGATCAGCCCGATCGTGTCGGCGGGCCGCTGCGGGCGGTGGGGCACCCAGCGGGGGCAGAGCCACATCTCGCCCTCGCGGATGACGACCTCGCGGGGCTTTGCATCTCCCGGGGGGCGGATCCGCACGGAGATGTCGCCCTTGAGCTGGTAGAACAACTCCTCGGTCGGGTTCACGTGGTAGTCGTTGCGTGTATTGGGACCGGTGCTGACAAAGACGATGACATCGTCGGCCTCTCTGTAGAACTGCTTGTTCATCACGGGCGGCTTGAACTCGTCCGCGTGTTCTTCGATCCACTTCATGAGGTTGAAGGGCGGTGCGGGGTCGGTCGTTGCGATTGTCATGTTGTCCTCCGATCGGGCCTGGACCAATAGCCAGCTGAGTATACCAGCTAGGCGATTCTGGACACCCGGGGTCGGACTTGGCCTCTATGAAATCAGCCCGCTCGACCCTCGAGCAGCATAGAGAGATTGCGCCGGGCGTCTTTGAGATCGAGCCCGCTCGGTGGTCGACCAAGCAATGACGTACAGCTGCTGGTGAGATGAGCGTGGTTGGCAAATCCGCAATGTGCTGCGACCCAAGCCAGCGATCCCTGGTTGGAGCCGAGCATGTCCAATGCGTTGAGCAATCTTGTGCAGATGAGGTGCTGGTGTAACGACTGACCGGTGTTCCACCTAAACACTCGGCTCAGGTACGCGGGGGACAGACCAAGCAGGCTCGACAGATCCGAGATTGAGAGCTTCTCACCGAACCGAGTCGCGATGAGTTTGCAGGCCTCGTTGGCGATCTCCCGGTGTTTGCGACGAGTAGCGCCGCGCTGTGTTGTTCGCTTTCCTTTGCACTCGGCGTATCGGATTGCGATCCTGTCGAGGATCGTGATCGCAGATTCATCGAGCTGCATCGGGTCGATCTGGTCGAAACTCTCGAACAGCATCTGTGTGAGCCAACTCATCCCTGCGGACGCCAGGATGTCAGTCGGTGTGGTCGCTAAAGAGAACGGAGCATTCGGCCTTGAGCATGCTGACTCGTCCCTGTGCGCGACTATCTCGGTCATGATCTCGGGCGTTGCAGAGATCCACGAAACGATGTGCCCCTGCTC
>WUAK01000255.1 GCA_009827205.1 Phycisphaeraceae bacterium
TCTCGTCTTCTTCACCGGCGCGGGTGACGATGGCACCTGTGGATGGACCGCGGTCAAACCGGATCGCGGCTGTGCCCCACGTGCGGTTCTCGACGTTCTGGAGGCCCCAAGACTCGAACTGCATCGCAGACCACTTGTTGGCGATATCGAGGTTCGTCGAACCCGAGAGGCGTGGGCCGATCTCGTCGCAGAGGTGCACGAGGATGTCCATGACCTGGTTGTTGCTCTTGCCCTCGGCGAGTATCGCTTCAATGGTGCTCGGATTGCCCAGCCTCATCTGGGGAGCCTCGACTTGCTGGCCGTCAAGTACGGCGTAGGTGCCGATAGCCGATTCTGCGCCTGCTTTATCGCTTCCAGACTTGGATGATGTAGAGCATCCAGCCGACACAAGTAGTGAGGCTGCAGCGGTCAGGGTGCTGGCTTGGCGGAACAAACGGACAGTCTTGGTGGTCATTCCTGTGTACTCCCGGAAGCGTGTGAGTGCTTTGCGGATACTACCGTAACTCGTTCGAAGCCGCTGCAGAGCATGGAGGCAGACTCTGGAAGCCGTGATCAGTTTCATCGAGGCGTTCCTATCGATCATCGCCGAGTCGGGGATCTGGCTCGTTGCCGGCTTCGCCGTGGCAGGGCTGCTGCACGCATTCATCAGCAAGGAGTTTCTAGGTCGTCACCTGGGCAAACGAGGTGCTGGGTCGGTGTTCAAGGCGACGCTCGTTGGCATCCCGATGCCCTTGTGCTCCTGTAGTGTCATCCCAGCGGCGGCATCGCTCAGAGAGAGCGGAGCGAGCAAAGGGGCGTCCGCGGCATTTGCAGTCTCTACACCAGAGATTGATGTCCCTGCTGCGAGCCTGACCTGGGCAATGTTTGGACCAGTGATGACTATCGCTCGCGTGATCTCATCAGCGATCGCGGCGCTCGTGGCGGGCATACTCATCGATGCAACAGACAAGTCCGGGGCAGTTCATTCCGAGACGGATCAAGCTGATGAATCGCAACCGGTGAAGTCGTGTTGCCAAGGCGAGACCAAGAAGGTTCAGCCTCTGACGTTGAGGCAGCGGCTGGTGCTCGCTGTGGAGTATGGGTTTGTCACTCTCCCTGGCCACCTCGTGAACTGGCTCCTGATTGGATTTGCAGTTTCGGCGGCGGTTACGGCGTTCGTGCCGGAGACTTGGCTCTCGGGTGCCATCGGGTCGGGGTTCCTGGCGATCTTGGTTGCGATGGGCTTTGGGCTTTTCGTGTACGTCTGTGCAACGGGGTCAACTCCGATGGCAGCGGCGCTCGTTGCCAAGGGACTCGGTCCTGGCGCGGCGTTGGCGTTCCTTTTAGCCGGGCCCGCCACGAACCCGGCGACCATGGCGTGGATCCTCAAAGACCTCGGCGCAAAGGCACTCGCGGTCTATCTCGCCAGTATCGGCGGCGTCGCGATCGCGAGTGGGATGCTGCTCAACTGGATCCTGCTTGGTAGCGAGTTGAGCGTGGAGGCGACAGCTGGTCACACACTCGGCGAGGCATCCGCTCTCACGGCGATCGGCGGTGCAATTCTCTTAGCGATGATGACCTACGCGATCGTCCGCAAACTGCAGGCGAAACTCGCTCCCAAGCCCGTTCAGGATACGTGCTGCTCGACGGAATCGGTCGCGCTAACGAGTTCCTGCTGCTCTGAATCGGAAGACAAAGCCAAAGACGGCTGCTGCAGCTGATCAGTCCATTGGCAGTCGTTTCTCGCGCCAGATACGGGTGAGTTCTTGGACGGTGGTGGGGACCCAGAACCGCCCACCAGGGAGTTCTTCGCGGACGATCGAGCCGTCGTTCTCGAGTTGTTTGACGATCTGTGGGCTGTCAACTGAAACGCTCGTTCGGTGGATCCACTGCTCAGGATTGTCTGTGTCGTGTCTGATTGAGTCGTGACGGAACGTCACGGCTGATGCGTCCGAGCGGTAGGTGTAGAACGCGACATCGCCCGTTGCCTCGGTCTCTGCCAGCAGCGTCGGGAGCATGAGTGAGAGCGCCAGCGGGAGGTACCCCTCCTTCTTCAGCGGCAGTTTGAGTGTGTCGCCCCGGCCCGAGGGGTCGTTCGTCGAGACCATGAGCTCTTCGAAGCCCTCGCGTGCGCCGACCTCGGTGAACGTCGTGGACTTCCGGCCCTGCTTGACGACAACCATGAGGTTCCAAGACTCGCTGCTGAAGTCCTCGCTGACGAAATAGGTGCCCTTCGAGTCGTAGATCAGCCGGTCGCTTCCGGTCGAGTTCTCATCGAGTGTGCGGGCTTCGATCTGGACGAGATAACCAGTCTCATTTCCGGCGTTGCTATCGACGCCTCCAAGTTCAGAGCGTGTTCCTGCCCACGCCTTGATCCTGCGGTAGCCGATCTCGGCCTCACCGTTCTCGGTGTCGCGGTAGAGCCTGTACCAGTGCTCGCCGAAACTCTCAAACAGATCGTGCATGCGCGTTTCGGAGATGCCCTCGATGAGCCTTTGCCCTGTCTTGAGAGCGATCTCACGCTGTGCCGCGTCGAGTGGGTTCGCAGTCGTGCGCACCGCGGCGAGTGTGACATCCATTGCCTGCTTTGCGAGGGCATAGTTCGTCTCCGGCGCGGACATGTCCCAGACGAGCATCTGCCCCGGGGCGAGTTTGATGAGCGCGATGCCGCGCACGGTGTCTGACTTGTCCGCGTCGGCAGAGGGCTGGTGGAGGAAGAACCGGTAGGCGGTTCCACCGTCGAATGAGATTGGCTCGATCGGGGCGAGCGGTCTTGCGAATGTGCCTACAGGCTGGTTCGGGTCATCGATTTTGGTGACGCCGTACATTTTTTGCAGGTCTTCCATGATCCTCTGCAGGGCTTCCTCGGCACCCATCGCGGTGTTGGAGCTTGTCTGCGTCGAGAGGGTCAGAAGCCAGGCGTCGTCCTTTCCGAGGATGTTGGCCTTGACGTTTCTGCTCATGCGTTCCTGCTTGCTGGTGGATCCGATGGGCAGATGGAGCTCGATCCCAAGTCCTTGTAGCTTCAGGGGGTTCGATGACATCTCGAGCGGCGGGAGCGGCTCGTCGGGTTCTGACTGAGCAGCCGCTGGAGCTGCTGCAATCCAGAAGAGTGCGAGCGAGAAGAGTGCTGCGAGGTTGGCTCGTCTGAGGTTCATGGCATCATGCTCCGGGGGGACCGACCCTTGATCGAAGGCTCCGGGCCCGGTTTTTTCTTCGACCGGATGGCCCATATCTGTTGACCGACGGGGGTGGAGGCCTACGCTTGCTGTCCGTCAAGTCCTCGGTGGGGCCTTGGCGGCATGTGACGCGGCTGTGGGTGGCACAGTTGCAATCACCTGTTTGGGAGTTCACGCAGTGGGCCGGACCGTCCGGCTGGGTGTGTGCTCGGTTACCCGACGCGTCCGATTGGGATGCGAGTTTGGGCCCGACAGCGGGCCCGGGGAGTAAGCGTTGATGGACGGCGGGAAGATCCGAATCCGGATGGAAGCCTACGACCACCTGGCCCTCGATGCGTCGGCCCGTGAGATCGTGGACCACGCCAAACGCACCAACGCCAAGGTCAGTGGTCCTGTGCCGCTGCCCACACGAATCGAGAAATACACGGTGCTTCGCAGCCCGTTTGTGAACAAGAAGAGCCGGGAGCAGTTCGAAATCCGCACCCACAAGCGGATCATCGACATCTACGAGCCGAACGCCAGGACCGTTGAGGCACTCAACCGCCTCGTCGTCCCCGCGGGTGTGTTCGTCAAGATCAAGGCCTGAGTACGTATTGAACGCCTTGCCGCAGGGACTGCGGGGGCGAGTGTGAGAGGAAACGCCAGCCATGGCACCGACAATGCTGGGCAAAAAGCTGGGCATGACCCGGGTCTACGACGAGGACGGCAAGATTGTGCCGGTCACCGTCATCGAGCTCGGACCGTGCGTCGTCACGCAGCTCCGGACACCGGAGCGCGACGGGTACTCGGCTGTCCAGGTCGGCTTCGGTGAGAAGGCTCCCCGCAACGCGACCATCCCCATGATGGGTCACGACGCGAAGGCCGGGACGACTCCCAAGCAGTTCCATGCCGAGTTCCGGGTGGACGAGGGCGACGCCAGCTTCGAGCAGGGCCAGGTTCTGACAGCAGCGGACATGGCTGACGTGAAGTTCGTTGATGTCTCTGGCGTGTCCAAGGGCAAGGGCTTTGCGGGCGGCATGAAGCGTCACGGCTTCAAGGGTCAGCTCGCCTCTCACGGCGTTGAGCGGAAGCACCGCTCGCCCGGTTCGATCGGCGGTCACGCGAACAACGCGGGTAAAGCCGGCCGGATCAAGAAGGGCAAGAAAATGGCGGGTCGCTACGGTGGTGAGAACGTCACCGTCCGCAGCCTCGATGTCGTCAAGATTGATGCAGACAGGA
>WUAK01000256.1 GCA_009827205.1 Phycisphaeraceae bacterium
GATCGTGGACCGTATCGAGATGGCCTGCAATGAGGACCGAGGGGCAGCCTTCCGCTCGCCTATCGCTCAACGACGAGCAAGGGCGTTCATCGGTATCACCGAGCCAGGACGGCTTCGGATCGCCCTCTGTGTAGCTCGTCTTCGCGCCGATCGCCTCGAGCCTGTCTGTGAGCATCTTGCGTGACTGCTCGATCGCTTCCAGGTTGCCCCCGCCGGTGGGCATCGCGACATGTCGCTTGAGGTCTTCGAGGAGCGCATCGCTATTGGCAGCGATGAGATCACAAACGGTTTGCTCCTTATCGGTCAGCATGTCTCGCTTTCGGTCTGGTCTTTATTTGCTCTCTTCGGGTTTCTTGATCATGCCAAGGTCGATGACGACGCCGTCGGGTTGGTACATATCAACACCCATCGTGGTCTCGTCAAAGAAAGTGAAAACCAGGCATGCCCTGCCGTAGGTCGCGGCGTACTTCATATCCCCGAAGCTCGGGCCGGCGTATCGGCCGTTGTTGTGCTTCTGTGCATGGAAGTGGTAATGCGCGAGAGCCCGCGTCCCTTCCCTGAACATCTCGGGTGAAGCAACAAAGCTTGTGTCGCTTTCGCGCATCACCGGCTTGGGCGGATAGTCCGCAGCGACGTACGTGTCGGGCTCGTTGTCTCGAATAGAGATGCGGATGATGCCGCCGTACTCGGTCGTGTCGTCTCGGCGGTCTGTCTCGGCCTGCTTGAAGAGAGCCGTTCTGACCCGTTCGGTGCCTACGGCATCATCAATCACAAGGCCTGTGATGAAATCCGCCCACGCGAGCTGCTCGCGCCATGCGTCAAGGTCTTCGGATCGGAACCGGATGACATCGCTTGATCTTCTGCGGTGCTCCCGCCCCGCGAGCCGTTGGGAAAGTTCGCTGTCGAGCTCCTCTTTGCTGGTTGTGAGCCATTCGGAACGGTTACGGCTCGCCCACCGCAGGGCTTCGAGGTGACGCAATCTGAGTCCGCGTTGTTGTGCGCTATCCAGATTGGCAATGACCGAGGCTGTCTGTGCCCACCAATCTTCGGATCCGTTCTCGGTCTCGGTAAAGAGATCGGTCAGCCATTCAAGTTCTTCGCCAGTCAGCGGGATCGTGCGGAAATCAAGCAAGCCCTTGCGAAGGGCACTCAATGTCTGGTCACCCTCGTTCGGAGGGGAATCCAGGAGTCCTGCCAGAAGATCGACGCGGACTTCTCCGCTGGCGTCAAGACGCGATAACAGATTCCACGAATCGCGTCGCAGGCGGGTGACGCCCCCATCACCCTGCGCTTTGAATGTGTTGAACACGATCTCTTCGATACTGAGTTCAGGGTGCAATTCAAGAAGGGCCATGTACTCGGGACGAGCCGGGTCAGGAACCGAATTGTCGGCTTTGGCAAGAGAGCGAATGAGCGCGTTGGTGACCTCTTTCCAGCCTCGGATCACGGATAGCTCGGACACACGGTGCCTGACGACCGGGTCTGTTTCCGTGGGCATAAGGCCGTTCACAAACGCGATGCCCTGGACATCGGTGAGCAAGCCGTCTGCATCCAGAAGCTGATCGATCGCCTCGACGCGTAGAGGTTGGGGGCTGTGCCGCATCCAAGCGATAGCTTTCATTTTCTCGACCGCTTCGTCTCGATCGATCTCACCGGTATCAACGAAGCCTGTGACCGTCTCGCTCAGCCGGAGTCTGGTCGAGAGAGCGATCTCGGGGTCCGTGAGATCATCCAGGAGGCCCGCCGATTCCACAGTGTCAGGTGCCGAACAAGAGATCACGGCGAGCGGCAGGATCATGCCGAGGCCTATGATTCCAAGGCCGCGGCGGGGGTTCCGTCTATTTGTGCGGTCAGACGACCGAGGTTTACTCGCCATGCAGGCAACCCTTCCTCTCCAAGAACGCGTTGTTCGGATCCTCAACCTGATCCGGCCCGCAGTCCAGTCCGACGGCGGAGATGTCGAACTCATCGACATCAGCGACGATGGTGTCGTGAAAATCCGTCTCCACGGGGCCTGCGTGGGCTGTCCATCAAGCAGCGTCACGCTCAAGCTCGGGATCGAAAGGAATCTCAAGGAGCATATTCCTGAGATAACCTCTGTCGTTGCAGTTGATTAGAAACCCGGCCCCATAACCAATAGGAATTTGTGAGGGTGTCGCTTCTTGGGCGAATTTCCGCTATCCTGTGGCTGACAATGGGCAGGCGGTCTCGTAGCGCCGGGCCAGGGGATAGCAAGGATGTTGGTCATCACGCGCCGGGAAGGCGAAGAAGTTGTCATCGGAGACCCGAACAACCCCATCGGTGTTGTTCGGATCGCGTCTATCAAAGGCGATCGTGTACGCGTCGCCTTTGAGTTCCCGCGTGAGGTCTCGGTTCATCGCCGCGAAGTCGCGGAACAGATCGTTTCAGACGCTTCAGAAGCGGCAGCAGCAGAGGTGGTTGTCGTCTCTGCAAGGCCGGGCGATGCGGTTGATGCCAGAGTTGAGAACAACTCGAACGGTCGTCCGCGCAATACAGCAGGCCGACACGCCGATGCGGCGAGCCGGACCCACTGATTCTCTATGCACAAATTGAAGAGCTGGCTTACTCGGGTTCGCCGCCCGACATGTCGTACACCCAGCCCTCGATCGCGCGATCGTAGGACAGGATCTCGCCGTCGTTGAAGAAGAGCCCGATTTCACGCTCAGCGGCCTCGGGGCTGTCTGAGCCATGAATCAGGTTGAAGCTGTTCGAAACACCGAAGTCACCCCGGATTGTGCCCGACTCGGCGTTGGAGCCAAACGTCGCACCCATCATCTTCCGGCAGACCGCGATCGCGTTGTTGCCCTGAAGAGCGAGCACCATGACCGGCGAACTGGTCATGAAGCCTACGAGACCGTCGTAGAAAGGCTTGCCCTGGTGGTCCTTGTAGTGAGTCGAAGCGAGATCCTGGCTGATCTGCATGAGCTTGGCGCCGACGACTTTGAGTCCCTTGTTCTCAAAGCGGGTCATGATCTGGCCCATGAGGCCTCTCTGGACCGCGTCGGGCTTGAAGATGATGAGCGTGGTTTCCATTGTTCGGTTCCTCGGTATGGTGTTTCCGGTTGGGACCAACAATAGGCCCACCAACCCCTATCCGAGTGCCAAACGACGTCTCCGAACTAGCAGGGATGATGCCCCGACGAGCACACAGGTCGTTGCACCGGGTGCAGGGATAAACAAGATCGAGTTCGGGCCCCTGAGATCAGAATCGATATGGACTGAGGCGGCTTGTGCATCGAAATCGTACCTGTAAATGGCACTATCCCCGTAGCTGGTGATATAGAGGTCGCCGTCGGGCCCGTATGTGAGGTCGTCTGCGTTCCCGCCGGCTCGGAGGAGTTCACCGATCAGATCGCCTGTTGCGAGGTCAAACTCGTGGACGATTCCATCTGAGAAGTTCGCGACGTACACGGAGTTCCCATCTGGGCTGAGTTCAATGCCGGCGGGCTGCGCAAGAAGCGGGTTGCTTGAGAAGTCATCAATGTACGACCCGTCGGGACCGAATCTGCGGATGGAGTTTGAGACGATGTCCGAGACGAGCATGTCTCCCGAGTCGAGCCAGTACACGGTGTGTGCACCCTGGATGATGCCTGGTTCAACAAGATTCCGCAGGTAGTTGCCCGTCTCGAGATCGAATACACCGATCGCGCCGTTGGTTGAGCCGCTGACAATGAGTTCGTCGTTCCTGATCGTGAGAAATGTGTTCCCGACGATCCTGCCGTCGTTTGGCACGACATCTCCGAGCAGGTTCCCGTTGCTATCGAAGCGGGCGACTCTGTTCTGTGTAAATGAGGAAACATAGAACGTCCCGTCGGGAGCTTGTGCTGCGTATTGAGGCGAGGCAAAGACGCGAGGCGGCACAAAGTCGACCAAGAAGTTGCCGTCGAGGTCGAACTGCCCGATCTCGCCTCCGGGCGGGCCTTGCATGACGAGCATGGACGTTTGCTGGGCGTTCGCACTCTGGACTACAGCAGGCAGACAGCACAATACGATCAGTCGGCGCATAGCTTGATTCCCCTCGTCACGCACGAGACCGTGACAGAGAGTTCGACCGAGTGGTGCAGATCGGGTTTCGGCGAGGATTGCTGGTTCTTCAAATCAGCGGACACGACACCCGGATTTGCCCCGACGGGCGGATCGTTAGGCTTGAGAAGGCAGGCTGGGCAAAGTGTCAGCCGCGAGACCGCGATCTCGCGATTCCTTCTCAAGGGCTGATAACCCGCTATTCTTCCTGTCTACGGGGCGGATCCCCGGCATATCCAACCCCACCACGGAGGGTGGCATGGCCAAAAAGAAGTCGAAACCC
>WUAK01000257.1 GCA_009827205.1 Phycisphaeraceae bacterium
ACGCGGATCGCCAATACAGCCACTTTCGGTGGGCTTAAGCTCCTCGACGGATCGCAGGACTACATCCTGTCCGGCGTCCGAAGCTCGGCTATCACCAACGCACAGGTCTTCAGCGCCAACTTTGTGGGCCAGAGTGACATCCAGGTCGATGTCTCGGTCCTCGCGTCGGCGCAGCTTGGTGCTCTCTATATGTCCGGGTTCAACGCGGGCACGGGCGGCCAGGTCACGAGTTCGACCACGCTCCGCATCGCCGGCTCGCTCGGCGTGGGCACGATCGAAGTCGTCTCGGGCACTACGCTGGCGAATCTCGTCGCCGCGGTGAACAACCTCACCGCTGTCACGGGTGTCTCCGCGTCGCTCATCAGTGCGACCGATGCGACCTCGGGTGTCGTCTTCAACTCGACCGAGTATGGGTCTGATAACTTCGTCTCGGTCGAGCGAATCGGCGGACCGAGCGACCCTGCAGAGGACACGGTCAAGATCTTCAAGGCTGCCGACGCGTACCAGATCGGTGCGGGCACGGGATCCATCTGGACCGAGCCGACGGCTGCACTCTCTACCTCGAACCGAGATATAGGCAGGAACGTCACCGCGCTGGTCAACGGCACCCTCGCCGACAGCTCGGGGCTTGATCTCTCCGTGTTTTCGGGCTCGATCTCGCTCTCGCTGGAGCTTAACGCGGATCTGGCGACAACGCTGAACGCCTCGAGTAGCTTCAATATCACCGGCGGCGGTGCGTTGTTCCAGCTCGGACCGGAGGTCAACGCTCTGCAGCAGACCTCGATCGGTGTTCAGTCCGTCGCATCGGAGAACCTCGGTGGGACGCTCGTCAACGGCGCGGTCGCATACCTGAACTCACTCAAGAGCGGGCAGGACAACGACATCCGCTCGAGTGCGGCACGGGGCGACTTCAGCCAGGCGAGCGACATCATCGATTCCTCGATCGACGAGATCTCGATCATGCGAGGCCGACTCGGTGCTTTCGAGCGAAACACGCTCCAGACCAACGTCAGGTCGCTGCAAGCGGCGTTTGAGAACCTGAGCTCGAGTGCTTCCGTGATCCGGGATGCCGATTTCGCGGCTGAAACCAGCGAATTGACGCGAGCCCAGATCCTCAACCAGGCCTCGACGAGTGTGCTCGGCCTTGCCAACCAGCAGGCCCAGCAGGTGCTCTCGCTGCTCGGCTAACCCGATTCCGGTCCTTATAAGGCCGGTGAAACCCCTGATTCAGTGAGCCGGCGGACTCTGTCCGCCGGCTTTTTTGTGTGAATGTCCAAGAAATCCTCCCATGTGAAGACACCTGACTGAACCCGCCTCTCGCGACCGCCGATGCCGATCGCGTTCCCGGATGACGGATCGTCCAGGAACGGGGTGGCCCGGCACGGTGCCGGGCAGGTGCCCCGAGGCGTAAAGACGCCAGAGGGCAATGCGGATTGGGTCAACAGGCCCAAGTGTTCACGGAGGATTCATTCCAATGAGTCGCATCAACACAAACGTTTCGTCTCTTGTTGCTCAGCGTGTGCTGGGCCAGAACAACTTCGGGCTGAACAACTCGCTCGAACGTCTCTCGACTGGTCTTCGGATCAACCGCGGTAAGGACGACCCGGCGGGTCTCATCGCTTCTGAGAACCTGCGTGCCGAGATCAAGTCGGTTGGCGCAGCAATCAACAACGCTGAGCGTGCCGAGCGTGTCGTCAACATCGCTGAGGGCGGTCTCTCTGAGGTTTCGGGTCTTCTGACCGAGCTCCAGGGTCTGATCACCAACTCGGCAAACGACGCCGGCCTCAGCACTGCAGAAAAGGAAGCAAACCAGCTTCAGATCGATTCGATCCTGCAGACCATCGACCGCGTTGCGGACCAGACTTCGTTCCAGGGCACCAAGCTCCTGAACGGCAACTTCGACTTCCGCGTCTCGAGCCAGGCCTCGGGTATCGATGACCTCCGCGTCAACGGTGCCAAGTTTGAAGGCAACAGCCTCGACGTCGACGTCCTCGTCACTCAGTCGGCGCAGCGCGCCGGTCAGTTCCTCTCCTTCGGTGCTACGAGCCTGAACCTCGGTGGTGCAACCGCTACCGACGGTGCAAGCTCGACCTTCGTCATCGAGGTCGCCGGTTCGCTCGGCAGCCGTGAGTTCAGCTTCGCTTCGGGTACGACCGTTGCTCAGATCGCTGAGACCGTCAACACCTTCAGCGACGTCCTGGGCGTCTCCGCTGTTGCTTCCGGCAACGGTGTCCGCCTCCAGTCGGCTGAGTTCGGCTCAAACGAGTTCGTCACCACCAAGATCGTCGATGACGCTCAGCAGGGCGGCAACGTCACCAGCTACCTCGCGACCGAGTTTGGTAACGGTGATGCGGACCTCGGTGCGTTCAACTCCACTGCTGCCACCAACGGCATCCGCGACGTGGGGCAGGACATCGGTGCCACCATCAACGGCATCGTTGCAACCACCGACGGCAAGACCGCCAAGATCGACACCGACTTCCTCAACCTCGAGATCTCGCTCGACACCACCAACTCCCAGAGCCTGGGTGCTGTTGGCACGGGCCAGACCTTCTCCATCGCCGGCGGCGGTGCGACCTTCCAGCTCGGCGGCAACGTCGACATCACCTCGAAGGTCACCCTGGGCGTCTCCGAGGTTGCCATCCGCAAGCTCGGCTCCAACGCCGCGGGCGGCTTCCTTGACGACCTCGGCTCGGGCAAGAACTTCAACGTTGTCGACGGTGACCTCACCTCGGCTCAGAAGGTCGTCTCCGAAGCCATCGAACAGGTCTCGACCCTGCGTGGCCGTCTCGGTGCCTTCCAGCGCAACACGCTGGGTGCCACCAAGCGAAGCCTCGCTGTGAACCTCGAGAACAGCTCGGCTGCCGAGTCGACCATCCGTGACACCGACTTCGCGTCGGAGACCGCGGCTCTGACCCGCTCGCAGATCCTTGTCTCGGCTGCAACCAACACCCTGTCGCTGGCCAACAACCAGCCGCAGACCGCGCTGCAGCTTCTCGGCTAACGCTGAGGTAAGCCTCCGTAAACGGCAAACACCCCGCACCCGCCTCGGTTCTTCCGAGGCGGGTGTCTTTCGTTTTGAAACCCAGCCTTGATAAACGGGCCGGACTTCGCCGACATACAGAGTGCAGATGGCAACGCCCCGAGCCCAACACACAGACCTGCCGGAGCCGCTGGCTCATGCCGTGCGCGGGTTCGGGCAGTTCATCTCCATCGAGTGCGGGCTTCGCCAGAACAGCGTCGAGGCGTACAAACGCGACATCAACGAGCTCATGGCTTTCCTCGCTTCGCAGGGCGTCACCGAGCCGAGCGGGATCAGACCAAGCCACCTGAGCGCGCACATCAGGTCGCTCTCTTCGGAGCGCAAGCTCGCCGGGTCATCGGTCGTGCGTCATCTGGCGACGATCCGTGTGTTCTGCAGATGGCTCTACGCGATGGGGCGGATTGAAGAGAATCCGGCGGCGGTCCTTGAACGACCGACGAGTTGGAAAAAACTCCCGGGTGTCATGACGCCCGGCCAGATCCGCAGACTGCTCGCTGCGCCGGGTGCGATGCTGGAAGCCAAGCCGGACTCAAAGAGTTATGCGCTGCGCGACGCCGCGATCCTGGAGCTGATGTACTCCAGCGGCCTGCGCGCGTCAGAGGTCGGCGCTGTGGAACTCAACGACATCATCGAAGAGGGGGGCGTCATCCGGATCACGGGCAAGGGCGACAAGCAGAGGCTCGTTCCGATGGGCACGCCCGCGGTCGCCGCGGTACACCAATACCGTGAGCAGGGCAGACCCAAGCTGGCGGATGCTGCGAGCACCCCACCGTCGAGTCTCTTTCTCTCTCGCACAGGCCGACCGCTCGAGCGCGTCGCGGTCTGGCAGATCGTCAAGAAGCACGCCGCCAGTGCTGGTCTGAAGGACATCCACCCGCACACTCTCCGGCACACGTTCGCGACGCACCTGCTCTCAGGCGGCGCGGACCTGAGAGTCGTGCAGGACCTTCTGGGTCATGCGGACATCTCAACAACACAGATCTACACACACGTCGACAGCGACCGGCTCCGGAGCGTGCACCAGCAGTTCCATCCGCGGGGGTGAAGCTACCCTCTTCGGATGTCTGATCCTCAGAGACACATTCAATCACGCGTTGCAAAGTCGTTCCAGAGACAGAGCATCATGGAAAAGATCGGCGCCGAGCTCCTAGAAGCTGACGCGGGCGTTGTATCGATTCGTTTGCCGTTCGATGCTTCGCACTCGCAACAAGGCGGCTACGTGCACGCGGGCATCATCTCAACGATCGCTGACTCGGCGTGCGGTTACGCGGCGCTGACGCTGCTCCCTGAAACCAAGGAAGTGCTCTCGATCGAGTTCAAGAT
>WUAK01000258.1 GCA_009827205.1 Phycisphaeraceae bacterium
AGTTTGTAGTCAGCGCCTTCGCCGGTTGGTGCCCACGTCGGGTAGTGAACGCCGCTGGGTGTGAAGACGAATGCCATCCGTAGCGGCGCGGCTCCGGCCGAGGCTGCTGCGGTCTTGGCACCTGCCAGTGCTTTGGACTGCCCCATCGCTTCCATCCAAGGCAGAGCCATTACAGCGCCCATTCCTCGCAGGCCAGTTCGTCTTGAGATGGTTGATTTGCCGTTTATCATCGGAGATCCCTCCGCCTGCAGGTTCTGAATGTGCCGCTGAGCACGACACCCTCAATCATGGAACTCAGAGTGTCTTCGTTCGACGAAGTGTGCTCTGAGATCAGTCTAATCGCTTGTCGGTCGAAAGGCTCCATGCCTCTCCCGATTGCATACGTGAGGAGTTCACCCGCGAGATGTTCTCGGAACGTCTCGTGCTTGTCGAGCAGGATCGCCTTAAGTTCGTTGGGGCCGTCGAAGCTGATACCGCCTGGCAGAACACCTGAGGCATCGATCGGAGCGCTCTCGTACGCATCGCCAACTGCCGATGGCATTAAAATTCTCCATAGCGAGGCCTATCGGGTCCATTCGGATGTGGCATGCGGCGCAGGACGAGTCGGTGAGGTGCGCCTCAAGCTGTTCGCGCAGCGACGCTTGCGACCCGACCTCTGCAGTTGAAGTCTCGAGTCTCGGGATATCCGGCGGCGGTGGCGGAGGAGGTGTGCCAAGAAGCTGTTCAAGCACGTACAGCCCACGTTTGACGGGGCTCGTGCGTGTCGGGTTGCTGGTGACCGTGAGGGTAGACCCCATCGTGAGGACACCTCCCCGCACAGATGCTTCCGGCAGCTGCACCCTGCGAAAGTCATCTCCTTCGATGTTCTCTATGCCGTAGAGAGCCGCGAGGCGTTCATTGATGAACACATCGTCCGAATCAATCAAGTTGAGGATCGACCTGTCGGATCGGAGAATGTCCGCAAAGAAGAGCTCCGCTTCGGTTGTCATGTCATGCATGAGCTCGGGGTTGTAGTTGGTATAGATCTCGCGATCGATCTCGATTGACTCCAGATTCCGGAGCAGGAGCCACTGGCCAGCGAAGTTGCGAACGAACGCTTCTGAACGTTCATCAGAGAGCATTCTTCTCACCTGTGCTTTCAGGACTTCGTCTTCCAGCAGATCGCCCGACTGCGCGAGTAAGAAGAGCTCGTCATCTGGCATAGAACTCCAGAGAAAGTAACTCAGCCTGCTCGCTAACTCGTAACCGGTGAGCGTGTGTATCGAATCGTTGGCAGAAGTCTCTCGTGAGAGCGATGTTGATCGGTACAGGAAACTCGGGGACACCAGCGCAGCGGTCATCATCTGCCTGACACCTCGCTCGTGTGAGCCGCCCTCACGGATCGTGCTCTCATAGAGGCTCATAAGTTCACGAAGCTCGTCTTGCTCAATTGTTCTGCGGAACGCCCTTGGCAGAAACACATTCACGAATTGTCTCGCTTCTGCACGATCGCGTTTCTGCGTGCCGAATACCTCAGCGTACATCGCGGGCCGGCGGATGGACTCCTCTGTTAACGGGCCCGCGAGACTGAATCCATCGATCGCAAGGTTTCGGTCCGCGACGTTTGGTACCCAGTAGTCGTTGGTGAAATGTGCGGAGAATTCTGTATCTCCTGCTTCGAGCGTGATAGGCACCTTGACGTGCTCAGCCTCTGCTTCTGATTGTGCCTGTACATCCAGGCTCAGGATCTGCTTGCCGTTGACGCGCAGCGAGAGGTGCGGCAGGTCGTCGCCGCCTTGGGTGCCCCATGTGTTCAGCGAGATCATGTAGTCCCCCGTGATCGGGACCGAAGTGCGCGAACGGAGTGAGCCGTTGGTCGAGAAGAACTGGCCGCCCTGTCGAAGAGGTCTGCCTCTGCCGGCTCGCTGGATGTTGGGCAGTAGCCTGGGTTCGCTTCCGATAGTGATCTCTGGACCGAGCGCCGCCTCAACCGCCAACTCGGCGGCTTCAAGATATGCCTCGAGATGCAACGGTGAAACCGTCAATACATCTGCGATGTTGTCGAACCCGTACCCGACATCGTCGGGAGGAAGGCCGCTCGTGAGACCGATTCGCTGTGCGTCTATACCGAGAAGATCCCGGATCGTGTTCTCGTATTCGTTCTTGTTCAGCCTGTGGATCGTCGCCCAGCCCGGATCGATCGTGCCCGACGGGGATGTGTAGCTGAGCACATTGTCGATCCAGCTTGTGATGATTTCTCGTTCTTCGGGTATGGGCTTTGCTCGACGGCCCGGGGGCATCTGCAGCGTTTCAACAAGCTCGCGAGCGATTTCGAGGTCTTTGCTTGCTTCGAGCATGCCCTTGATGGACGAGATGTTCTCGAAGCTGACGCCGCCCTTTGACCTGCTGTCGTTGTGGCACTCGTAGCAATACACAAAGAGAAGAGGCTCGATGGAATCTACAAACTCCGCTTCGATCTCGGCGGCCGCAGGATCGGGCTCAAGAGCGACCGCCGGGCTTTCGTATGACGCCACGGCATGATCGCAAAGAGCAGCGGCACAGACGATCAGTGCCAGCAACACCATGAGATTCCTGGAATGGACCCGCAGCAAAACATCCCCCTCCAAGAGCCATCTTACCAGATTTGCTCGATTTTACATAAGAGCTAACTGATTATGGCTTTATGACCAACCCAGAAGCCTATGGAATTGATTTATCTGACAACTTACCTAGTGCTATAATCGGCACTGCGGTCCGTTACCGCCAAGCTAAAAGCCAATGCGACGAATTCATCGCATTCGGTGGCACGCGGGTGTAGTTCAGTGGTAGAACGTCAGCTTCCCAAGCTGAATGTCGCCGGTTCGACTCCGGTCACCCGCTTTGTACGCTTCCCTGACTCGTTTTCAGGCTTTCAGAGCACATGTTGGCCGACAGGCATGCGCCATCAGGCACTTGAATCACCTCTCACATCTGCAAGTTGATTGTGATGAGCTCATCTGGGCTGACCGAGTCCAGCGAGCAGGCCTCGGTATCGACGGGTGACGCGGATGCGGATCGATCGGAGGCTCTCGGTCGGTGTGGAGAATCGCCGTGCGATTGCCCGCAGCGGGCCGATCAGATCGGCGTCGGATGGGTTTCTCGGGAACGATGCGAGCTTAGGAGCCAGACGATCGATCAGATCGAGTTCGTACTGTCTGGATACGGCGCGCTCGAAGTCAATCCCCAGCGAAAGAGATTGGATAGCTCCGCAGTTAGCGATCGAGAACCGTTCGAGTTGCTGGAGGTCGTACAGCTGCTCTTTGCCGGCCTGCCACCCCGCGGCGCTCTGCTCGATCGGCCAACGGTTGCGATAGTCGAGTCCTTCTTGATCGGTGGCTTTGACATGATCGAGCCAGAGCGCGTACTGCTTCGCGTAGAAGGACCCCGGGCGCTCTAGATAGAACTTTGCCATGAGGTTGCCGGCACGGGTGCTGTCAGAGATGTCGTCTGGGAACGTTCCGAACTTTGTTGATTTACACGCATCGAAGCACTGGCCCCCGGTGCATAGACCAGTCAGACCGAGGCGAGCCCCCCTCAGCAATGGGACGATGTTTCCACGGCTCAGACACTTCCCAGCGTGTTCTTCCGCGAGTTGCTCGCGAGAACGGACGATCGGTCCGGCGCGAACATAGGTGTGATTCATCCCGACACACTCCGCCAGCTTTGGAGGCAGGACTCGATCGCATAGCTTCGTACGGCTCGCGATCCAGGTGAACGTACTGATCTCTCTCCCGGACGCGGCTGCTGCGGCGAGCATGAGACGAGAATCACCGCCAGCAGACAATCCAAACCAGAACGGGTCGTCCGTATGCGGAACGTTCTGAAAGCCGGTCTTCAGACGGGCTGCGAGCTCATCAAGGATTTCATCATCAGGGCGTCGGGTCGGTACATCGGGCAGAAGTTGGCACGCGTGAATCCGACCATTCCTCGGATCAGCCCATTGACTCGGCATCAGCCGAGTCGCGCCGACAAGTGAACAGGCCGGGACAGGAAAGAACTCAGCTCCTGTCTGGTATGACGGCGTAAATGGTTGCCAGTCGTTCCCACAGAGTTCCTGCAGGAGGACGGGACTCGAACTCATCCAGTTTCGGCCCGAATTATCTTGTCCGACCAGGACGCCGATTTGGCTCCCTACATCTGGCTGAACTCGGTGTTTTGCAACAAGCAGCCACCGACCGGCCCAGTCATGCCGGAGTTCGGGAACGTCAGCTGTGGGAGTTTTCTCGATATGTGCTGCGGGAGACTTACCATTCAGATTCGTCTGTGCAGCGAGGCCGAGCAGGACCCACGTCAGACCGTCAAGGTCTTGAACCGCTTGAGCGCGTAGCTCTGGGCAGAAACTCAGGA
>WUAK01000259.1 GCA_009827205.1 Phycisphaeraceae bacterium
AGCTCTTGTAGCGTCGGCCCTGGCTGATGACGAGTTCACCGGGAGACTCATCGAGTCCTGCGAACAGCGAGCCCATCATGACCACGTCCGCACCGGCTGCGATCGCCTTGGCGATGTCGCCCGAGGCTCGGACCCCGCCGTCGGCGATGATCGGGACATCGGCGCCGGTGCTCGCAACACCCGCGACAGCGTTCATGACCGCTGTGATCTGGGGCACACCGATCCCCGTCACCACGCGTGTTGTGCAGATCGAGCCCGGGCCGATGCCGACCTTGATCGCATCCGCGCCCGCATCGAGGAGATCACGCGCGGCCTCAGCGGTCGCGATGTTCCCGGCGATGACCTCGACGCCGTGCTTGTTCTTCACCTCACGCACGGTGTCGATGACGTTCTTCGAATGGCCGTGCGCCGTGTCGACGATGATGACATCCACGCCCGCTTCGATGAGCGCCTCGACGCGGTCGAACTGTCTCACGCCGACCGCTGCACCACAGAGCAGTCTGCCTCGACTGTCGAGGTTTGCTCTCGGGAAGCTGCTGAGCCTGTCGATGTCGCGCATCGTGATGAGACCCGCGAGGGATCCGTCGGATTCGATGACCAGGAGCTTCTCGACCTTGTTCCCGCTCAGGATGACCTTGGCTTCATCGAGCGTGGTGCCCGGCTTGGCTGTGACAAGGTTTGTTGATGTCATGACGTCGCGGACGAGTGTTGATTCGTCGGTGACGAACTTGAGGTCGCGTCCGGTGAGGATCCCGACGACCCGGCCCGGTGTGCCGTGACGTTCGTCCCCGGAGCCGTGTTCTGTCACCGGGAACCCGGAGACGTGGTGCTTGCGCATCAGTTCGCGGGCGCGGCCGATGGTGTCTGCCGGCCCGAGCGTAATGGGGTCGAGGATCACACCGTTGGCTGAGCGTTTGACCTTGGTGACCTCACGCGCCTGGGCTTCTGGTGTGAGGTTCTTGTGAATGATCCCGATGCCGCCCTCCTGCGCTAGCGCGATGGCCAGCGCAGACTCTGTGACGGTGTCCATCGGCGCGCTCATGAGCGGTATGCCCAGAGAGATGCTGCGCGTCAGGCGTGTCGAGACGCTCGTTTCGTGTGGGCTGATGGAACTGGCGCGTGGGATGAGCAAGACATCATCGAAGGTGATGCCGTCGGCTACGATCTTGCTCGTCGGGTCGAGCTTCCAGCTCGGGGAAGCCGATGAGCTTGAAGACAAGCCTGAATCGGGGCTGGTCGAAGAGGAAACGGTCGGATCGGTTTTGGCGAGGGTACCCATGGCACAGTGTCACAGGGGTCAGGGTAACTGTCAAGCTTTGGGCGTATCAAGAGTCGGAGAACGGCCGTGACCACCCAGGCCCAGAGCCAGCACGAGTATCTGTCGAGCCCCATTGTGCGTGTGGGCGTGGATACGGATCTCGACCGCAGGATGCTTGATGAACGGGAGTGGCTCCTGACCGACGGCGCGGGCGGGTACGCGATGGGATCTGCCAGCGGCATGCCCACGAGGCGGTACCACTCGCTGCTGACCTGCGCCCTGCTCCCTCCGGTTGAGCGGGTCGTTCTTCTGCACTCGACGGCTGACATCCTTTGGCTCCACCCCGACACACCTCGTGCGAGACCTGTCGATCTGGCTGCTGCGCACTTCGCCGATGGCACCCGGCTCGGTGGCGGTCCCTCGAAGCTCGTGCAGTTTGAACTCGGGGACGAGGCGGTCTGGACCTACGACGTGGGCGACGGGGCGACGCTCCGCAAGAGGCTGTACATCCACGAATTCAGAGCCGCGGCGTCTCTGCGCTACGAACTCGTCGGAGCGCACGGTGTGCTCGAGTGCAGACCACTGCTCGGGATGCGTGACCACCACCACCTCAACCACGAGACGGATCCGCATGTCAGGCTTGCGGGCACGGCGTGCGGCAGGTCGGCGACCATTCAGCGGGGCGACATCACCATGACGCTCGATGCCACAGGCGGGTCGTCCGTTCAGTTCCGCTCGAAACTGCACTGGTGGCACGACGTGAAGTACCAGCTCGAATCGGATCGGGGTTACGACGACACCGAGCACCTGTTCTGCCCTGGCTCGTTCTTCCTCGGGCTCGAAGAACCAGCGATGCTGCTTGCTCGACTCGGCGGTCACGCGGAGGACGAGGATCTGCTCACCTGGCCACCACCCGGGCTCGAACGGAAAGAGAAGCGCATCGAGACCGAGATACATCAGGCTGAACGGGACGCGGAGGAGGATGACCCCGAGGCGTTGCACGTCGCGGCTCTTGTGCGAGCGGCGGATCAGTTCGTCGTACGACGGGCGCACTCTCCTATTGCGGCTGGTGACGAGCACGCGGATGTCTCGATTATTGCGGGATACCCCTGGTTCGCAGACTGGGGACGCGACGCGATGATCTCGATGCCCGGTCTCCTGCTGAGCCAGGGCCGGGTTGAGGAGTCGGCGTCGCTGCTGGCGACCTTCGCGCACGCCGAGGACCACGGCATGATCCCTAACCGGTTCTCAGACGATGACGGCTCCCCTGAGTACAACACCGTCGACGCGAGCCTGTGGTTCATCCACGCGGTGTGCAGCCTCGCCGGGGTGACCGCTGATCCTGCGATCCAGGAGCGCATCCGTGATGAACTGATCCCGGCGTGTCTCGGGGTAGTCGATGGCTACACCAGCGGCACGCGTTACGGCATTAAGGTCGACCCGGCAGACGGGCTCGTCACAGCGGGTGATGAATCTACACAGCTCACGTGGATGGACGCGCAGCGCGACGGCAAAGTATTCACACCACGCTTTGGCAAGCCTGTCGAGATCCAGGCGCTCTGGCAGTCGTCACTCCGCTCGCTCGCCTCACTCATCGAAACGAGCGATATCGGGCGGTCGCGAGATCTGACCACGAAGGCCGACAAGGCAGCCGAGTCCATCAGACAGTCCTTCTGGTGCGACGCCGAGCGATGCGCGTACGACAGACTCGAACCGACCAGGTCCGGGTGGCGGCAGGTCTTCGAGATGCGCCCGAATCAGTTGTTCCTGGTGAGTCTGCCCCACATGCCGATCAACACGCAGCGCGCACAATCACTGGTCGAGCAGTGCCGAGAACGGCTGTGGACACCGCGTGGGATGCGCACGCTCGGTGTGCACGAGAGCGCGTATCGAGGGAGGTTCGAGGGATCGATCTACGAACTCGACGCGGCGTACCACAACGGGACCGTCTGGCCTTGGCTGCTCGGACCGATGGCCGAGGCCTGGCTTGTCGCGCACGGCTACTCACCAGAGGCGTGCCACGAGGCGATGCAGATGATCCGTGGGATGCTCGATGAGATCACCAGCCCCGACGCTCCGAGTCTCGGCCAGCTCTACGAGGTCTACGACGGTGACACCAGTCCAAAGCCCCAGGCACCGGGCGGATGCCCAGCGCAGGCGTGGTCGGTTGCTGAGCTGTTGCGAGTGTTGCATCTGATACGAGGCTGCGGATCGGCGAAAGCCTGAATCGGTTCAGGCTCTGGCGGGGTCTGAGTTGTCGAGCGACTGGATGAGCTGATCGGCTTTCTTCGGGCTGATCACACCATCGGCGGCGCGTTTGGCGATGATCTCTCGGGCCTCGTTGCCTGTTCCCGCCACGAGCATGCGGACCGCGTCGTCGGGGTTGATCGAGCCCTCTGCCACGTACGCGGCGACCTCGCGCTTGGTCGCTTCCCGGGCTTTGTTGACCATGATCGACTTCATCATGTTCATAAACACAATACTGCCCGCGAAAAGGAGCCCGCCCCCGATCGCGATGACCGGGATGATGTCCCTCGAGATGGCGCGTGTCAGTTCAGAATCGGCGAGTGTTGTGTCGAGCATCTTGGATCGGTCCCGTGGTTAGGCGCGAGCTGCGTCCTGCTTGTCGAGCGATTTGATGAGCTGGTCGGCCTTCTTCGCGCTGATCCATCCATCGGCGGCGCGCTTGGCGATGATCTCGCACGCGTCGGTGCCGTTGCCCGCGGTCAGCATCCTGATCGCGTCCTCAGGTTTCACCGAGCCCTCGGCGACGTAAGCAGCCATCTCTCGTTTCGTCGCTTCACGTGAGCGCGTGCCGAGCACGCTCTTGAGCATGCCCGTAACGACAACAACGGTGGCGAACAGAAGCCCGCCGCCCAGGATCATGACGAGTTTGATTTCCTCAGCGATCGCGTCGGTCAGGGCGTTCTCGGCGAGCAGTGTCTCGATCATCTGTGGATCCCCCGGTAGATTTCTGTCAGCAGGACTTCTTGTCGCCCGCGTTCATGAGCTTCTCGCCCTGCTCGGGTGTCATCGAGCCCTCGGCGAT
>WUAK01000260.1 GCA_009827205.1 Phycisphaeraceae bacterium
CGACCGCGAATTCGTGCTCGAGACGGGGCTTTACGCTGACCTTGCGCTCGTCAAGGCGCACACCGCCGACCACTTCGGCAATCTTGTTTTCAACAAGACGGCCCGGAACTTCAACCCGATGATGGCCACCGCCGCAGCGTTCACGATCGCGGAAGTGGACGAACTCGTCCCGACGGGGGAGCTCGACCCGGACCAGATCCACACACCCGGCGGGTTCGTTGACCGGGTCGTGCAGACCGTCAGCGAGAAGCGGATCGAGCAGCTGACGATTTCCGAGTCATAGTTCTCTTCCATCGGATGGGGGCAACCCGATTCGTTATCCTCGGTACCACTCGATGATCCAGGGGAGGATGATATGAATCCGATTGCATCGACTTGCGCCGTTTCAGTAGCCGTTTTTGCGACTCTCGTGTTCACCGGCCCAGCTTCGCCAGTAGCGCTTGCTACCCAACCAGAAGCTCTCCCGACGCTCTCCGAGCACATGGGTGAGATGAGCGATGCGTTCCGCACCATCTCGCGCGGGTACAACAAGGCCGACAAGCTCGACGATGTGCTCGATGCGATCGGGAAGCTGCAGGAGAACATCGTCGTTTCCAAGAGCATGGTGCCCAGCAGGCTTTCCGACTTGTCTGGTGAGGAGTTGGAAGCGTCGCTGACCGAGTACCGTGTTCGGATGGCAAAGCTGCTTGATCGAACAGCCGAGCTTGAGGTCGCGCTGCTGACTGGTGATGATGACCTGGCACACATGATTCTCCGCGATGAGCTTTACCCGATGCGTGATGAGGGCCACGAGCTCTTCAGCGACTGACCCCATTTGCCGTACCATGTCGGCATGAAGGTAAAAGTCCTCACGTTCGATTGCTTCGGCACGCTCATCGATTGGGAAACCGGCATCCTGCGTGCCCTTGCGATGCTCTGTGAGCGTTACGGCATCGATGAGCCACCGTCCAGAAGTGAGCTGCTCGCGCTATACGCGCAGCTCGAAGCCAAGGCGGAGCATGGGGAGTACAGGCCGTACAAAGACGTTCTAGCCGATGTCACCAAGGGAGTCGCGGCTCGATTCGGGTTTCAGCTCTCGCTGGCCGATCAGACGCTGCTGGCCGATTCGATCAAAGACTGGCCCGCGTTCGATGACACGGCTAGCTCGCTCAGAGAACTCAAGAAGCATTTCAAGCTTGGCATACTCTCGAACGTCGATGACGATCTATTCGAAGGCGTCCTGCCCAGGCTCGGGCTACAGAGCGTGGGTGGTTTCGATCTGCTTGTCACTGCCCAGCAGGTCGAGAGCTACAAGCCCGGGCACGCGCACTTTCAGGAGGCGCTCAGTCGACTCGGGATCGAGAAGGACGAACTCATGCACGTCGCTCAGAGCAAACGGCACGATGTTGCGCCTTGCAACAAGCTCGGGATCAGGTGCGCCTGGGTTGATCGGCAGGGCGGTAAGGGCGGTGCTTCGGGTGAAAACGACGCGAGGCCCGACATAGTTGTGCCGGACCTCGCGTCACTGGTGGGGGTACTTTTGCCGGGATGATCAGCCGTCACCGTTCTCGGTGTCGCCATTGTTCTGCGCAAACTCGCTCGGGATGCGTGCCCTCTCGCCGGTCTCGTTCAGCCAGAACTGGTCGGCCTTCACCTCGAGTTCTTCTGGACCTTCTTTGTGCCACGACTTGTAGGTATCACCGAATAAGCCGTCGTAGAAGAGCATGAGTCGGTCGTTCTGGATGACGAATCGTTTCGGATTGGGTTCTGTGTAGTCACCTTTAGAGATCGCATACGCGCACCACCCGCCGTGCGTTGGCTCATACTTGTCCGGGTTGTCCTTGAACTTGCGCAGGTTCTCGGCGTTCACGAATCTGTACACAACACCTCGGTGTGTATGCGTGTGGGCCTTCTTGCCCTTCTTTGGCTTGCCGCCGCCTTCAGGGAAGTACGCGACCGGGTCATAGCCTTCGATGGCTAGGTTCTTCTTGCCGAGCTCGTACTTGGTGAGCTTTCGTTGTTCTGGGTTCACCCACTCTGAGGTTGTCCTATCGGCTTCAGTCTGTGTGACTTGGGTTTGGTTCTGGGCGTTCTGGCCGTCGGCTGATGCAGAGAGCAGGATGCCGGCGACAGCAGCGATTCCAACGAAAGTTGATTTGAGTGTTCGCAGGCGGTGCATTTCTGATTCTCCTTTGTACAGAGCTGTGTGCTCTGCAGTAGGCAACCACGGCCGCAGGCGGCTTTATGCCGGTCATCACAAAAAAAAGAGAACCGGCCCCCCGTGTGGTGAAGGGGCCGGTTCCGAGTTGAGTATCACGACATGTACTGCCAGTCGCGAAGGGGAGTCTGATCAGCAGCCGTTGTTGAAGTTATTGACCCAAGCTGTGAAGTCGGTGGGGGTGCAGGACCCGTCGCCGTTCTGGTCGCACTCGGGTGCGTTGTTGTTGAAAGCGTTGACCCATGCGGTGAAGTCTGTAGGGGTGACCGCGCCGTCGCCGTTCACGTCTGCGAGACAGTCAGCCCCGACGTAGTTGAGCGTGAGATCATCGATGACGAGTCTTGGGAGCGAGAAGTCCGAACCGAAGGTGGCGTAGATGTGCAGCTCGTCGAATACAGCACCCGAGATCGAGAACGTATCGGTAGCGATGTTGTCCCTGCCTCCGAGGTCCGAGATGGTGAGGCTGTCGGAGCCCACGACGCTGCCCTCAAAGAGTGCGTCGATGTGCAGCTCGATACCGCCCCATGGGCCGTTCTCGTAGAACGCGATGTCCATGTCGACCGAGTCGGCGTTTTCATCGAGCGTGATGGTCACGGAGGAGACACGGCCCAGGCTCAGGTTGTCGCCCGTGACGTACGCGCTGCCGAAAGTCAGCATTTTGTCGGCAGAGCCCCAACCCGGGAAGTCGTTGTAGAAGAGAGTCGCGTCTTCGATGATGACCTCGTCGAAGGGCTGCGGGCCGAAAGTCTCGCCGCTCGGGAACACACCCGATACCTGATTGACATCAGAGAACTCAAGACCCTGGTAGACAAAGCTGGCGCCGTAGAAATTTTCGGCGAGGTCTTCGAAGTCGAGCGTGACTGTTTGTGCCGAAGCAGATCCGGCGATCATTGCTGCAGCGAGTGCTGTGAGTTTGCGCATTTTCCTATCTCCTGTATGGGATCTTGTTTTTTTACCGCCGCCTTCGGGTTGCGATGAGCCCGAACGCAGCGAGTACGGTTCCTGTGGAAGGTGTCGGGACGAAGCCCCGGATAACAAATCCTGCGATGCTGCCGTCGGTGGTTTCACCGAAGCCGACAATGTCACCGTTAGCATTTACGCCTGTTGCCTGTATGAGATTGACAAACTCGCTTCGCGCGTCGAGCAGGTCGTTGAGTTCGTACATGGTGCCGTCTTTCCACGCGAATGCTCTGGGGGCGATGCCGGAGCCTGAAAAATCGAACCCTGAGCCCACAACGAGTCCGTCCTCGTTGACATCGTTGGCTTCTGAGATTCCGAGTCCGTCGAGTCTTCCGAGGGGGATGTAGCTTGTGCCACCGCGATCATCTTGTTCATAAATCACAGCCTGCCAATCGCCGCCCTCTCCGCCCGGACCTGATCCGAGCCCGGCGCCGTTGGTGTGCCCGACGATGATTCCCGATTCACTGATGGCCCTTGCCATGCTGAACGAACGTCCGCCAGGGCCGATTTCCCCAACGAGATACCCTCCGCGATCGTCTGGCATTGAGATGGTTGCGGTATCGGGATCGCCGAAGAAGAAGGAGTGTCCGACCGAGACACCAGCGTTGTTGATTGAGAAATTAGCTCCGCCCTGGTAGAGCGTGCCTGCCGCGACACCACCATTCGATGGATCCCAGAAGAATCCCTTTGCAAATCCAGGGTTGATCGCTGCCTGACCGGCGACCCGGCCGCTGTCATTGATGTCCCAGGCGACGCTGCTGCCGTTGACCGATCCTGCCGCGGCGCCGACATCGATGAGTCCTCGCGACTCGAACATCGTCGCGGTTCGTAGCCCCTGGCCGAGATCGCTTGAGCCGACCGCGACGCCGAGGTTATTGACGGCCCATGCGACAGAGTTGCGAGAAGGATCGACAGCGCTCAGATCAGTGGGGACGCCGTTGTTCCATATGGTTGCATGTGAGATCGTGTCACCAGGCAGAGTGGATTCGCCGACAATCTGGCCCAGGTCGTTGATGTCGTTGGCGATCGAAGCTGTGCCACCGAGTGTTTGGAGCCGTTCAACGGATTGGGCACACACCGACGTACCCAAGGCAGTTCCGGCGAGGCTGAGAAGCACGTATTTGCTCATGTCTCCTATCTCCTAACCCCGCTTCAGCTTTCTGTTTTCAACGCTGGACATTGCCGGCGATTTG
>WUAK01000027.1 GCA_009827205.1 Phycisphaeraceae bacterium
AACTCAACCATGATCCTGGGCTTGTCGGGGTAGAGTTCTTCGGCCTGCTGTGCTCCGGAGCGGTTCCGGCCGCCGCCGAAGTCGTCGCCGCCCGAAGTGTTGTCGCTGTACGACATCGTGTAGCTGATCACATCGAACGCGGTGTCGGGCCCGCCGCCTCGACTGGCCTGCCACTGCGGTACCTGTTGGTTTGACCACGCAGAGATCTGTCCGAGATCAGCAACCACGTACGAAATGAGTTCACGCCCGTTGGGCAGCGCGAGCAGCGCCTGTGCGTCCGCGTCGGTTTCGACCTGACCCGTCACGCCGGCGCTGCTTGCCTCATTCTTCAGGCTGTTTGCCTGTCCGACGACCGTCTTGATGATCTGAGGCTCTCGGTTGTTCGCCACTGCGGAGTTGTCCATCGCCCAGCTGATGAACATCGCGGCGCTCGCTGCGAGCGAGAGCCCCGCAGCGATGCCGAACCACTTCGTCTTTTTCTGGTACATGCTCTCACGCATGACCCCGACCGGCATGAGGTTGGCATCGATGGTGGGCATGCCCAGGCCTTGCAGGGCGAGGCCGTAGGCGACACTCATCTCAAGCGTGACGGCGCCGAACTCGCCGGCGCGGGGGCCGTCGAGAGAGAGGCGTTTGAACTCGTCCATGCGGTACACGTCGAGCTGGAGCTGCTGCTTCAGGAAGCGTCGCAGGCCGGGCAGCTTGAATGTTGAGCCGACACCGATGATGCGTTTGAGCTCCGAGTCGGGGTGCAGGCTGCTGTGGTACCCGATCGAACGCTGCGTTTCCTGTGCGAGATCGGCGAACACGCCCTTCATCGCCTGGAACACGTGGCGCGAGTGCTTCGATCGCTCGGCTTCTCGCTTGAGTCTCTCGGCCTTGGCGTAGCTCAGCTTGAACTTCTCGACGAGCGCCTCGGTGAAGTGATGACCACCGATCGGGAACGTCCGCATCCAGACGCGGCCCGCGTCGGCAATGATCAGATCGGTCGAGTTGGTGCCCACGTCCATGATGACAGTGCCGGGCGTCTTCTCGGTGAACTGCAGGTCGTACGCCATCGCGTTGTACGCCGAGACTGGTGCGACATTCACCGCGTCGGGCGAGAGACCGACATCACGGAACAGCGATAGCTCTCGCTCGATGCGCTCCTTGGTGATCGCGAAGATGCCCACCTCGATCTCGGGCGAGTCCGGGCTCATAAATGTCTGGTAGTCCCACTCGACCTCTTCAAGAGGAAACGGGATCTGCTGGACAGCTTCGTACTGCACGAGGCCTGCGACCTTCTTGGGCTCCACGGGCGGCAGCTTGGCGAAGCGGGCAAACGCCTGGTTACCCGGAACACTCACAGCAATCGGTGCGCTCTCAAGGTCGTACTGGCTCGCCAGCTGACCGATCGCGACACGCATCGCGTCGTCGACATCGATGTCCGGTGTGGAGAGGACTTTCTTATGAGGGATGATGGCAAAGTCGAGCACCTCGACGCTGCCGTCACCAGTGACACCGAGCTTGAGCGCTTTGATTGCACTCGATCCCAGTTCGATACCCCAGCACATACCCTCGGATGCCATTTAGACGTCCTTCCTTATGGTCGGCAAGTGCACCCGCTCGGGTCACGCGTCCCCGAGTGCGAAGGCCCCTGCTTGCTCGTACGTTCGACCCGCTCGAATAGAGGGCGGTTCGCGCCGCACCTCGATTCTGCTGCCCCCGGCCCATCTCGGACCGGGCCGGTGATGGTACACGCCCACCACTGCCCAGCACAGACCCAAGCCAATCAGCCCAGGCCCCCATCCATGAGGGGTACGCAATTTAACACATCCTGTTCCTTCAGGAAGTGCGTCGCGGCATCGAGGATCAAAAGAACCAATACCTATTACAACTAGAACATCGCCAATGATGCCGAGCTGATCATCGCGGCTCCCTGCGGGTCCATCGTCCCGCCGTAGGCGAGCAGGCGGACCTCGCCCGGCTGGGCGGCCTGCATGGTCGCGACGAGAGCCCCGGTCGAGCTCCATCGGGTCGGGTTCTGCTGCCAGGCGAGGCTAGAGACCAACTCCTCAGGCTTGTTCCCGGTGACAAGCTTGAGCAGGGTCTGGTCATGATCGACGACCTTCTTCCGGTTCGCGTCGGCCTCGGGGGTGTTTCCGGCGAGCTGGGTCTGATCGCCGTAGCTCGGGCCGACGTGGCTCAGCTCGATCGAACCGACGACGAGCGTGGGGCCGGGCAGCGAGGCGATCGCGGACTTGAGGGCCTCCACGAATGGCTCGAGCGCGACACCCTGTCCGTCGTAGGACTCGCCGTTGTTGACGACGGGATCATGGACAAGGGCGGCGAAGATTGGGGGCGAGTTGCCCTCGTCGTCGCCGAACACGTGCTGGAGCCAGGCGGCCTGGAGCTCGATCGAGTGCTCCCGCTCGTGGTCGTACCGGCTCGCAAAGAGCTGTTCTCCTAAGGAGTTACGCATCAGCTCGACCATCTCGGAGTCCGATGGGCTCGTCCCGATTGGGGTTTTGAAGCCCTTGTCGCACGCGACGACGCCTGTTGAATCGCCGAAGTGGTTGGTACCGAGAACGACGATGCGTGCGGGTTTGTCGGTCACGCGGAGCCTGCCGTAGACCGCGCCGTACATCTGAAACCCTTGTGCGTAAGGGACATACGGCGCGACGATGGCCTTGGGGAGGCTGTCGAAACTTGGATCCTCAGCTTGCTCGAGGGCCTGGTTCATCATGACCGTCATCTGCTCGCGCAGCTTCTGACCGCCCAGTTCGTCTTTTTCCTCGTCGGTGGCTGCTCGCCCGTGTTCTTTCTGCATCTCTTGCTCGACGATGCCGTCCGCCATCGCAGCGGTCTGCGCGGGGGGCAGGATCGCCGTCGAGTCGAAGTCGGCCTTCATCTTGTCCCACATCTCGTCGAAGACCTTGCCCTCGATCAGGCCCGCATCGTGGAGTTGTGCGATGAAGGGCTCGAGAATCTCCCGGTTGAGCCCCCTGCCGACCTGAGTGACGATGTCGTCGAGTGTGTTCTCGCCGTTGAGCATTGGCAGGATGCCCTGCATGGCAGGCTGGGTAAAGACGACCTTGGGTGAGATTTGTTTGGCATCGGCGAGACCCAGCATCTGGACCTGCTGGCCGTCGGCTCCTTGGGCGGGGGCAACGAAACCCCGGATCGGCCGGAGCTTCGGCTTCTGGTGATGCTCGCTGGAGGCATCGAACGTTGGCTGTGTAGGCTGGTCCATTCCGGGTTCCCCTGGGAGGCTTATGGGCTCGATTTGAGTGTAGCGCTCAGCGGATCGGATGCCGCTCTCCGGGGTGGTTGAAAGCTGGACTTGGGCGTGTTTGGGCCTACACTTGCCGTCTCGGAACGCCGGCGGTGGGCCCGGCCGATCCGTGGTCGAATCAGCACGAATTTCAGAACCGGGCCCCAGCCCGGGGAGCACGAGCCATGTCCAACGCAACCATGCACGCACCCGGCACCAAGATCCGCTGCACCATCAGCAAGGTGCCCCAGGCTGCCGGCACGCGCGAAACCATCGAGCGCATGATGCGGCAGGACCCCTCCAACGCGAAGGCTCTCCGCAAAAGCCAGAAGGCACGCGAGACCAAGAACAACTTCTACATCCGCGGCAACCGAATCTGGGGCGCCAGAGCCAAATGTGCCAAGATCGTTCACGTCAAAGAAGGCAACTCCTGGGAGATGACCTTTACCCCGCAGGTCGGTAACGACATGGCGGCGATCAGTGATTACATCTCAGTCGAGACTATCTGACCGGTTCAAACTCAGCATCGATCCAGAGCCGCTCCAATCGGGGCGGCTCTGTTGCTTTTCAGCATGTGCTGAGCACGCTTGCAAGTAACAACGAGAGCAAAAAAAAACCCGGCGTTAGCAACACTGCCAAACGCCAGGTCTCGTGGGGGTCGGTTTCAGGCACCCATGTGGGTGCAGACATACATCCGCATCGACGGGTCCGCCGGTTGCATAAAGAATTCCAAATTTTGGGTGTCCCCTTGGGGGTTTTTGCCTAACAGGAGCGGTCAGTCTCGCTCATGTGCCGAGTTTCTCGAGCACCATCTGGAGATCATCCCAGACCTTCTTGCGATTCTCAGGCGTGTACGAGCGCAGGAGGTATGCGGGGTGATAGGTCGGCATCACAGGGACGGTTTCACCCGGCTCGATCTCGATCTCGTGGAAACGGTTGCGGATCTTGCCCATCGCCTCATTCGTCTGTAGCAGGCATTTCGCCGCGGGCAGCCCGAGCCCAACGATGACCTCTGGGCGCACGATCTTGATCTGCTCAATAAGGAAGGGCTTGCTGGCCTCGATCTCTTCTGCGGTAGGCGTTGCGTTGCCCGGTGGGCGGACCTTCAGCACGTTTGCGATGTAGACCGATTCGCGGCTAAGCCCCATCGCGCTGATCATTTTGTTGAGCAGTTGTCCTGCTCTGCCCACGAACGGCTTGCCCTGCTCGTCCTCATCGGCACCGGGTGCTTCGCCGACGAACATGAGCCGTGCGCACGGGTCGCCGTCGTCCCAGACGATGTTCTTGTAGCTGGAGATAAAGGGCTCGTGCGGTCGTTCTTGCTCGTACCGGGCTCGCAACGCTTTGAGCGCTTTGACTGCGCCGCGCGTGTCCGCGTTGGGCTTTGGTTCAAGCGAGCCCCGCACGGGGATGAAGTCCACGCCGAAGAGCGAGGATGTCTTCGCGTGCTGTGCAACGACTCTGCGGGCGTGTTGTTCGTCGACCTGCTGGCTCAACCTTCGCCTTCAGCGGGGGGCGTGTTGTCATCGAGTTCCTGCTGCGCGTCGTCGATGATCTCTTGGCCCTCATCCACGGCATCATCGATGAGCTCTTCGCCCTGCTGCTGGGCCTCATCGATCACTTCGTCGGGGTAGCCGTCCCGGTCAGCATCAACAGTGCCCGGTCGTTCCACGGCATTGTTGGACTCGGTCAGGGTGCCCGGGTTTCCTCCGGTGGAGCCCACGATGACACCTACCGCGGCTCCGACAACGAAACCGACGATCAGTCCCGGGATGAACGCCTTGACGAAACCGCTGGAACCGTTGGATTGCTCGGACATGGCTGGACTCCCTTGTGTGAAGGTCCACAGAAGATGCTGTTCTCAGGGATCATACGGGCAAGACCGGGCTGGTCAGTAGCGGGACCGCCCCACTTTTCTGGTCCGAGCCATCCATCGGCCGTAATCGAGTGCGGCCTTGACCAGATCTGAGCGGCGCGTTGGTTTCCCCCGCCCGAATGCAGTCTCGTGGCGCCAGATCCAGTAGCGTCCCTTGGTTCTGAATCGGGAGATGAAGAGGAGCCTCAGGAGCTGCCAGCCGCCTGCGACGGTCTCAAAGAACCACCAGATCCTGCGCATCAGCCCTCGACCCCAACCATCGAGCGATACCACTTGCAGGTCTGCTCGAGCCCCTCGCGCAGATCCGCGATGGGCTGGTATCCCAGGATCTGCTCTGCCCGCGTGATGTCGGCCTGGCTGTGCCGCACGTCTCCGTCGCGCGGCGACTCGAACACCGGCTCTGCCGGATTGCCCGTGATGATCTCGGACATCGCGTTTGCGAGTTCGATCAGCGTGACCGAGCCGCCCGTCCCGATGTTGATGACCTCGCCCTTGAGTCTGGTTGGGGTCGCGCCTGCTTTGAGCGTGGCGTAGACGGCGTTGGATATGAACGTGAAGTCCCTGCTCTGTTTGCCGTCACCGAAAATCGCGGGCGGCTCGCCCTTGAGCAGCTTGCTCGCGAAAGCCGCGACAACCGCTGCGTACGCTGAGTCGGCGCGTTGCCGCGGGCCGAAGATGTTGAAGTACCTGAGGCTCGCGGTGCTGAGCCCGTACGCGTTGCTCCAGGTGTGCGCAAGCAGCTCGCACGTGATCTTGCTTGCCGCGTAAGGGCTCATGGGCATGGGCGGCATGGACTCGTCGCAGGGGAGTGTTTCTGGATCTCCGTATGCGCTACTCGAAGCCGCGAGAACGACTCGTTTGACGCCCGCCTTGCTCGCGGCGCTCAGCACACGAAGAGTCCCCGAGGCGTTGACCTCGAACGTGCGCGAGGGTTCTTTCATGGAAAGAGGCACCGAGCCCAGCGCCGCCAGATGCAGGACAATCTCGCAACCATCGACGGCCTCGTTGATCGCGCGATCGTCGAGGATTGAGCCATAGACAAACCGCACTGTGTCGGGCTGAAGCTCGACCAGATCCGAGAGATGGTCAAGTGTTGAGTTCGAGAGGTCGTCGATGATATTGACGCTCGCGCCGGAGGCGACCAGCGTATCGACGATGTGCCCCCCGATGAATCCGGCACCACCCGTGACACAGACTGACTTGCCGCGGTACATCGCGCAGATCTCATCAAACGTGTCTTTGGGTAATTCCATCGTGGTGATCCTACGGCGTGCGCGCGGCTACGCCCACCGCACGTGATATGTAACAGAAAAGCCCCCCGGGGTGGGTCCCGGGGGGCTGGTAGAAGTAAATCAGTATCAACAATCCCGGATCACGGGCAGCCGGCGTTGAAGTTGTTGACCCATGCGGTGAAGTCGGTTGGGGTGCAGGCACCGTCGCCGTTCTGATCGCACTCTGGAAGGTTGTTGTTGAACGCGTTGACCCATGCGGTGAAGTCCGTCGGGGTGACGGAACCGTCACCGTTCACATCGGCGAGGCACTCGCCTGCATCGGGATTCACGGTCAGTGTGGCGTCGCTGCTGGTGACGTTGCCGCAAGAGTTGGTGATGACGACATCGTAATCGCCGTCGTCGGAAGGCGTTGCCCCGTTGATGGTGTAGCTGGAGGATGTGGCGCCGCCGATATTCACGTTGTCCTTGCCCCACTGATAGCTCAGTGCGCCTGTGCCGGTCGCGGAGCCTGTGAACGTGACATTGTCGCCCTCGTCAATCGTCTGCGAATCCGGCTGGTCTGTGATGCTTGGCGCCTGATCGACCGTGATCTGAACAAAGTCAGAATCAACAGACCCGATGTTGTTGGTCACTGTGCAGAAGTAGAGACCCTCGTCGCTCTCTTGTGCGTTCGTGATCGAGAGCGTCGAGCTTGTCGCGCCCGGGACAGGGATTAGGAAAACATCGAACCACTGGTAGCTGAGTGGTGCATCGCCCGAGGCGACCACAGAGAGCTGCGCGGTCTCACCGGCGCAGACCGTGTCTGGCGATGGCTGAACGACAATCTGAGGCGGGTTGCCCACAACGAAGTCGTACCCGATGGCGTCGAACATGTTGATATCGGCGTCCGAGTAGTAGCCGCGGCCGAAGAACGTGCAGGCGCCGTTGAAGGACGGGTCCATGATCCCGATATTTGAAGTTGGGCTGCAGTTACCCTGCTCGCGGAAGTGGCTCGCCTGAGAAGGACTTCCGTCAGACATGCGGTACTCGTTTGAGATGATGTCGCTGTTGACGTCGTCGTTCAGGTTGTTGAAGTCCACGGTGCGGGGCGTGGTCTGGAACTCGGCGGTCGTGTCCGGGTTGTAGTCATTCGCGCCGTCGGTGCGCTGGAAGCGGTAGATATCGATCGTCTCGATGTCGCTGTTCCGGAAATCAACGCCCGAGGTGAAGCCCATGGCGTGGCCGACCTCGTGGATGACCACATCAACGAATGAGAAGGAACTGCCTGAAATGCCGTTGGTGGGATCGTAATCCCAGTTGAACTGGGTGTTGTAGGTCATCGATGCATCGGATCCACCGAGGCTACCAACTGTTGATTTGAAGGCGGCTCGCGTCCAGAAGACCCGGTTCTCGTTTGTGACTGATGTTGAGCTCGCGTTGTATCGAACTGGAATGGTTGTGCCTGTAGGGAGGAACGACTGGATGGAGTCGTCGCCGTCCATGCCGTTGATCAGACCTGCGCGTGAGTCGGCCCAGGAATCACTCACATAGTTGGATCCGGTCGCACCGAGCACTCCGCTGCCCAGGTTTGCGAAAGAAAGACTCACAACAACCGTGGTTGGATCGTTGAAAGTGCTCTCGATGAGCGTTTCAGCGAGCGAGAGTGCGCCGGTTGCTCCGCCCGGGATGCTTCCAGAGACGTTGAAGATCACGTCGATGCCCCCACGGCCTGCGGTGTTGTTCACCGTCGTCACACCTTGTGCGACGAGAGCTTCGTGGTTTTCCAACGCGGCGATCAGGTCATCGTTCGTGAGGCCCGTGGTGTCAGACCCGCACATGTACCGCCAGACAGTCTCGCTCGGGAGCGAAGCGACGGAGCCGTCGGCGTACCGCTCGGTCACCGCGTCTCTGCCCTGGATGGTCACGTTTGGCTCGTTTGCCAGAACCGCACCGGCGCACGCCGAGACGAGCGCAGCGACGGATATCTTCTTCTTGATACTCATTCCTTCGATACTCCCCTGTAGATCACCGAACGCTCAACAACGATCGGCATACAGACTGAACCTCTTCTGCCCGGAATCGGACTGTGAACACAGTCCGATACGCAGCGAATGCGTCTCCGGTTGTCATTTCATCATGCCAGAATGGGACGATCTAAACCAGCCTCAGACTCGAAAATCACCCATAAGACCACCCAGACGGGTGTTCGAGCCGTCGCGAGAGTCCGGTTTGAGCCAGATGCCCTCGTTTCAGCAGCCCACGTTGTAGTTATTGACCCACGCCGTGAAGTCGGTCGGGGTGCAGGAGCCGTCGTTGTTCTGGTCACATCCTGGGAGATTGGTGTTATAGGCGTTGATCCAAGCGGTGAAATCGGTGGGTGTGAGCGAGCCGTCGCCGTTGACGTCTGCGGCGCAGTCACTCACGACGTTTGCGAGCAGGTTCAGGATAAGGATTTGTTGACCAGCAGCGCCTGGTAAATCCTCGTCGCTGACATCCAGGAACACGGTCGCGGAATACGAGCCAAGCCCGGGGTTATCTAGTTCGACACCGAATTGCTCTGCGCTCCCGGCGGGTATCCCCGGGGTTGGCGCAAAGTCTGTGATGAATGCAGCCGCGTCACCGGTGATGGTCACTGCGTCTATATCAAGAGCCGCCGCCATCCCGGGGAGCCCGATGTTGTAGATATCGATATCGATCGTTCCCGGGTTGTCTGTCGGACTGAGCGTGCCGAAGTCGAGGGTGATCGAAGTTTGTATAGAGGCAGAGTCGAGCGATGCGATCGAATGATCGACGACGTATGCCGTGATATTCACGACGTCGTCGCCGTCACCGGAGCCTAGCCCGGCGCCAGCCGAGGTGACCTCGGTGTTGTCGATCGTCACGGTGCCGGCGTAGGGGCCAAGGCCCGTGCCCGCGAGCGATATGTCGTGCGAGAGAGATCGTGAGTTGCGCTCGGCGCCGAGCTGGTACTCGCTGACCGAGGCAACGTCGCCCGAGGTTGTGATTCTGTACGTCGTGGGCGCAGATCCGGTCTTATCGAGATCGAGTGTGTAAGCAGGCAGTGACGCGGTATCGCCGATCACCGTGCCGAGATCGACTGTGGCCGAGGTTGCTCCGGCGCTTGGAGTCTCGCCAGAGATGATGATCTGTGAATCGCTTGGGCCAGTGCCGAAAATCGCCCAGACCCACTCGGGGCGATCGGCGAATGCGTTCCTGTTCTGCTGGTAGTTATAGATCCGATCGTTTCTGCGATTCTCAAGATCGCCCGGCATGTTCTGAATGTGCCAATCGATGAAGAGCGACTGCGATCCGAGTGTTGGGATGTTGAGATACGAGTAGCGGGTCTTCATGTAGAAGGCCATTCGGGCCATTCGTCCTCGGTAGTTCTGCCCGTACAGATTCGGGTCCCACTGGCCGGGTAGTGTGCCGAACTGCTTGTTGCCGCGCGAGCTGTTGATCGACGGGTTGCAGGGGTGCAGTTGGTGGAGATCGCTGTAGTCTGAGCCGCTGTCACCAACGCCGAGGCTTCGGGGCCAGGTGTGCTCACGGTTCCAGGTCACGCCGCTGTCCCAGTTGGAAGCAACCGAAGCGTCGTTATAAACAAGGATGATGTTGCTGAGATTGTTCGGATCTTCGTCAACATCCTGCAAAAGTGTCCGGGCATCGCCGTAACTTCTGGTAATCGCGTTGTTGAGAAGCGTTCCAAGTTGTGTCGAGAGCGTCGGCCCGTCGGTCCCCGTGATGGTGTCGTAGTACCCAGCAGGCGGGTCGGCGTGCGCCAGACCAGCTGCCCCACAAACCGAGACAATGACACAACTTAGACGAGCTCTCCGCATGGCCGACTTCCTCCTGCCCACAGCCTATACCCGGCTGGCTTGCTGGCGACGATCGGCCCCGGATGAGAGCCGAAAAAGGAGACAACAGGTACCAAGTTCCATCGGGTGACCCCATGCCCAAGCCCTATAAGATACCCCTAGGTGTGTATACTGAGCACGAAAACTGCAAGGCCACGTGCCTGACCGATCTCGTGTGGGACCGCGTTAGGGCTCTTTAACTCCGCCCAACTGGAGGAATCGACAGTGAAAGCTCGTCTACTGACCGTCCTCGCGCTCGGCGCTGTTGTCGCAGCGGCTTCAGGCTGCACAACCGTGTCCCGGGGGCTTGGCAAGATCACCGCAAACAAGTACGCCGAGGCACGCAGCGGCACGGTCTGGACCGTTCCTCCGCCCCAGCTTGAGCCGCCGGCACCGGAAGACCGGACCGCGTACATCTCCTTCAGCAACATCAGCGATGCAGCAGAAATCAATCTGACTCCAGCGCTGCGTCAGGCTGCGACCAACCAGGGTTGGACGGTCGTCAACGACCCGACACAGGCGACGTACCGCCTCCGCGCACGCCTGCGTTTCTTCGGTGAAGTTGAACCCGAGTCTGGCGGCCGGGACATCGCAAACAAGATGGGCTGGATTTCCGGAGCCGCGACCGGTCTTGCGACGGGTGCACTCGTCGCCGACGCGACCGACAACTGGGCTTACGGCGCCGCCGCCGGCGCGGGTGCGGGCGGCCTCGCGGGCATCGGTATGGCCAATGCATCGACCCCACGCGAGTGGGCCGCGATCATCGACTTCGTACTCGAGGAGTACAGCGAGTCGCCCGTCGAGTTCGAGAAGTTCACCGACAGCAGCTCCGCAGGGAACACCGGGGGCGGCGCGGGCAACGACCGCATGTCTGATTCGGGCAGCAGCCGGTCGGGCAACAGCTCGAGTGCTTCGATCACTACGACGAGCAACTACTTCCCCCACGGCATCCGCCTCTCGGCGTGGGCCAATCAGATGAACATGAAAGAGGACGAAGCTTTGCCCCTCATCGAGGAGCGAATCGGCAAGGTCGTCACTCAGATGCTGCCGCAATAAAGATTTCACCATCCGAAACACAAGGGCTCCCGCAAGGGAGCCCTTTCTCATATGGGGTGTAGGTGATTCAGTACTTTTCCTCGGTAGCCGCTGTGTTCTTCAGTATGCTGCAGGAACATGGGGAGGGATACCGAATGACCAGATCACATCTAGCGCCTTGTGCCATTCTCGCGGCTTGCGCTCTGGTTGCACCCGCGGCTGGAGACATTTCTACTTCATCACTCGTTGTCGCTGCGGAGTTCAGGCCTGGCGACCCGTTTACCTTTGGAGAGCAGATCGAGGCCAACCCCAACGGCACGTCACGACTTGTCGGGCAGAGCTTTGAGTCCTTTGAATCGGGCCGACTGCGCGCGCTTGAGTTCTTTGTCAGCACGTTCAACGACAGCAACGCGACGTTCGAGATCTCGATCTTCAACACACAATCAGGGTCGACTCTGGGAGCTCCGCTTGGTTCCACTTCGATTCAGTCACCGGTCTCTGTGCGAGGCACAACCGTGACGGCGGACCTGACATCTCTGGGCATAGATCTTGAGAGCGGAGTTTCTTACGCATACTCGATCGGAGTATCAGAGGGCTCAGCAACCGTGCTTGGATACGGAAGCGATCTCTACGCAGGCGGGACAGCCCTGCAGGGCGTATCGCTCGCGTCTGGGTTGGATCCTATTTCGTTCGCAGATCACGCCTTTGCTGTGTTTGTTCCTAGCCCGTCTAGTGCCCTTGTCCCACTCGGTGCAGCGCTCGCTTTCTGCAGACGGAATCGGGCTGCACTTTCTAGCTGAGCTATCCTTGCGCTCTTTCTGCACCCGATCGCTCGACTTTGCGTCGTGCTTTTATTCGGACATTACGATAATAGCTTTTCCGTCTGCTTCTCGTGAATGTACTGAACTCAACGTCCGATTACCCACATGTGAAGGCGCTCTCTTATATCGCGATGCTTGTTCCGAGCAATTGGGACCCGATCATCGTGCGTTCACTGCTCGTAGCAAGCGCGGTGATCGTATTCGGAACCGCGGGCTACACATGGATCGAGGGCTGGACACCCTGGCAATCGTTGTTTTTCACGCTCGTCACGCTGACAACTGTTGGTTACGGCGACTACGGGCTCTCACCACAGGGTGAACGCTTTACCGCAATTCTCATGGTGGGCGGCATCGCGACAGTCTCTTTCACCGTCAGTCAGATCCTGCAACGCATTCTTTCGAAAGTCTCACAACCGGAGGTTCGTATGAGCGAGCTAGCCAGACAGTGCAAGGACCACGTTGTTCTCTGCGGCCTTGGCCGTACCGGATTGAGAATCGCAGATCGGCTCGAAGAGGGCGGTGTGCAGGTTGTCGGGATCGATAGCGACGAGGCTTGTGTCGAAGAGTTCAGGCAGAGAGGGCTGATCGCGATCACAGGCGACGCGACCTCCGACGAAACTCTTGAGCGAGCAGGCTTGGCCAACGCGCGGGCGGTTGCTGTTGCGACCGCGTCTGATGCGGCGAATGCGATGATCTGCTTGTCGGCGCACGCGATCGCTCCGGACACCCAAATAGTCGCGCGTGCAGAGGCAGAATCATCGATCTGCAAACTCAAGCGCGCAGGCGCGACAGAAGTGCTCAGCCCGACTAGCTACGGCGGCGACGGGATCGCTCAGCAGATCCTGCACCCGGAGGTCGCCAGCATCCTGCCCGGGCTTCACGAGAATGACTCGGATGGCATCATGTTCGTCGAGTACAAGATAACCGAACCCGATCTCACCATCGCAAAGCTCGGCACGAGACACCCGAGACTCATCTTCATCGCTCATCGCACGAAAGAAGGCAAGTCTGTGCTCCGCCCAGAGGGCGCGACAGCGCTATACGAAGGCGATGCTGTAGTGATCGCCGGCGCTCGAGAAGAGATCTACCAGCTCGATTACCATGGCCGTGTCGCGGCCTGACTCAGCAGCCCGCGTTGAAGTTATTGATCCATGCGGTGAAGTCGGTCGGCGTGCACGCGCCGTCGCCGTTCTGGTCGCACTCGGGCAGGTTGTTGTTGAACGCGTTGATCCAGGCGGTGAAGTCGGTGGGCGTGACCGCTCCGTCGCCGTTGACATCGGGGAGACAGGGCTGGCTGTCCTCGACCTCAACCAGAAGACTGGTGACATCCTGATCGCCGCTGAGGATGTTCGGGAAGTTGCGAAGCTCGATACAGTCCACGTTGAATCCGACCCAGCTCGCGCCTCCGTCGATGATCGACTGGAGCTCCGATGTCACGTCAAACTCAAAGTCGAACGAGGTGTCGAGCGGGGGTTGGTATGAGCCGGTCCCGATCGTGTTGGTGTTCTCGTTGAAGTCTGCGAGATCGGCCGTTCCGTTCCCGGCGTAGATGTTGAAGTTGAACGAGCGAACACCCGTGTCGAAAGAGTTATTCACGAATACCTCGCCTACGAAGCGAGCGCTCGTGATCGTGCTGCCCGCAAACTGAGAGACATCGAACTCTACGATCGCCCTGTCCTCGTCGTTGTTCGTGCGCGATCTGATGAGACCGCTGTTCGGGTTTACGGCATCGGGAGTGCCGTTGAAATCGTCATCGACGACCGATGCGCGCACACCATACTCAACATCAACGGGTTGTGACCAAGCCTGGCCCGCAAGAACCACGATCGCAGCGCCAGAAACACAAGTTGCAAACCTCATGATGACCTCCAAGAGCTAAGTGGGTTTGCTGATTCCACCGTCACGTCTACTTGTATAGCTGAACACACGAGTGCGCACAATAGAATTTTTACTCAACAAAAAAGCGGGCGAGCCATCTGGCCCGCCCGCTCGTCAATCTTCATCACTTCAAATTACTACTTTTGCGACTTCAGCCGTTCCAGGTGCTCTTGAACGCCTTGAGCGCCTGCTCGAGCTTCTCGGCGAGATCATCGTCGAGTGCCTTCTTCTCGGCGATCTCGGCGTGCACCTCACGACCCGAGGTCTGGAAGTACTCGAGCATCGCCTTCTCGAACTCGGGCACCTTGGCGATGTCGACATCGTCGAGGAAACCCTTGGTGCCGGCATAGATCGAGATGACCTGATCCGTCACGGTCTGTGGCACGTACTGGGGCTGCTTGAGCAGCTCAACCATCCGTGCACCGCGATCGAGTTGGGCCTGTGTTGCTTTGTCGAGTTCCGTACCAAGCTGGGCGAACGCTTCGAGTTCGCGGTACGCCGCGAGGTCAAGTCGCAGCGAGCCGGCGATCTTCTTCATCGCCTTGATCTGTGCGTTACCACCCACTCGGCTGACCGAGATACCCACGTTAATCGCGGGGCGAACACCCGAGAAGAAGAGCTCGGGCTCGAGGTAGATCTGGCCGTCGGTGATCGAGATCACGTTGGTCGGGATGTAGGCGGACACGTCGCCTTCCTGGGTCTCGATGACGGGTAGCGCGGTCAGCGAGCCACCACCGTTCTCGTCAGAGAGCTTCGTGGCGCGCTCCAGCAGACGGCTGTGGAGGTAGAACACGTCACCCGGGTAGGCCTCACGGCCGGGCGGGCGGCGGAGAAGCAGCGAGAGCTGGCGGTACGCGACCGCCTGCTTGCTGAGGTCATCGTAAACAAGCAGTGCGTGCTTGGGCATGGGCTTGCCGTCGGCCATGGTCTTGCCGCCGTCCTTGCCAGACCACATGAAGTACTCACCCATCGCACAGCCCGAGTAGGGCGCGACGTACTGCATCGGTGCGGGGTCTGAGCTGCCCGCCGTGACGACGATGGTGTAGTCCATCGCGCCGGCTTCTTTCAGTGTTTCAACAACACCGGCGACAGTCGATTCCTTCTGGCCGACCGCGACGTAGATGCAGACCATGGCCTCATCCGTGCCCCAGTACTGCTTCTGGTTGATGATCGCGTCGACCGCGACAGCGGTCTTACCGGTCTTACGGTCACCGATGATCAGCTCGCGCTGACCGCGACCGATCGGGATCATCGAGTCGATCGCCTTGATACCGGTCTGCATGGGTTCGGTCACGGGCTGACGATCAGCGATGCCCGGAGCGATGATGTCGACCTTCTGGAACTCGGTGGCGTTGATCGCGGGCCCGCCGTCGACGGGTCGTCCGAGCGGGTCAACAACACGGCCCAGCATCGCCTCACCAACAGGCACCTCGAGGAGGCGGTTGGTGCTCTTGCAGATATCGCCTTCCTTCACGGCGAGAGCATCGCCGTAGATAACGGTACCGACGGTGTCGGATTCCAGGTTCATGACCTGGCCCATGACGGTGCCATCGTCGGTCTGGAACTCAACGAGCTCACCGGCCATGGCGTTTGCCAGGCCGTAGACACGGGCGATACCGTCGCCGATCTCGACAACACGCCCGACCTCGGAAACCTCGAGGTCTGCGGAGTACTGCTCGATTTCCTGCTTGATGATGCTTGCGATTTCGTCGGTCTTGATCTTCAC
>WUAK01000261.1 GCA_009827205.1 Phycisphaeraceae bacterium
CGACGCTCTTCCGATCTCTCACCGACGCCTTCTTCCTGACCGACTTCTTCACGACCTTCTTCTTAGTTACCTTCTTCTTGGCCACTCTCTTCTTGGCAGCCTTCGCGGCTTTCTTCTTCGCGGTCTTCTTCGAAGCGGTCTTCTTCGAAGCAGACTTCTTGGATGCCTTCTTCTTGACGGTCTTCTTCTGGGCTGTCTTCTTCGACGCCCGTTTCCCTGCCGGCTTGACGACGGACTCGTAGTGCTCGATGTATTTCCTCACCGGCACCCGCGCGATAGCCTCGCCCAATACCTCCAGAGGAACATCCTCGATCTTCTTGAACCGAACACACGCCTTGCCCATGTCCAGCTTCTTCCCGGTCCCCTTCCACGCCTTCTCGAACCATGCCTTCTGCTTCTCGTCGCCGTAGATACACATCAGATAGATGGACATGTGGTTCTTCTGGCTCGCGATACTGGCAAAGGGAAGAGGCTGGCTCGGATCGCAGTGGTACCCGTCCGGATACACACTGTGCGGCACGAAGTACCCGATCATCCCGTACTGGATCCCCTCCGCATACCCCTTGGGCAGGTTCTTGCGGATCGCTCTACGGACCGCCTCAAGCGCCGTCCGGCGATCTTCGGGCAGTCCCTTCAGATACTCGGCAACAGTCGTTGGTTTCTTCGCCATGCGCGGAGCCTACCAAACCAAACCGGTGTTGCATACCTAATATCTCGCATGCCAGAAGTCCACCCAACCGCAATCCTCGAGGGCGACGTCAACCTTGCCGAAGACGTCAAGATCGGCCCCTACTGCATCATCAAGGGCCCCGTCACGCTCGGCAAAGGCGTCCAGCTCCTCGAACACGTCAGCATCTCGGGACCGACAACGATCGGAGCAGAGACCATCCTCTACCCTCGCTCCGCCATCGGGTACGAGCCGCAGGACTACAAGTTCAAGCCCGGTGCCCCAACCGCGGGCGTCGTCGTGGGCGAACGCTGCATCATCCGCGAGCACGCCACGATCCACGCCGCAAGCAACGACCACACACCGACGCGCGTCGGCAACGATGTCTTTGTAATGGTCAACAGCCACGTGGGGCACGACGCCGTCGTTGGAAACAACGTTGTCATAGTCAACAACACCTGCCTTGCCGGACACACAACTGTGCAGGACCGGGTCACCCTTTCCGGTAGCTGCCTCATTCACCAAAACTGCAGTATCGGTGAACTCTGCATGCTCTCCGGAGGGACCACGATCACCACGGATGTCCCCCCTTTCATGATGGTCTATCAACGCAACGAGATCATCGGGCTCAATCTCGTCGGCCTCCGCCGAAACGGATACTCGGCCGAGGACATCAACAATCTCCGCGATGTGTTCTCAAAGATCCTCCGCGAGAACATGCCAAGGGATGAACTGCTCCAAGCACTCAGCGAGCGGATGGAATCGTCCGAAACCGTACGCAAACTCCATACCTTCATATCCGAGGCCAAGAGACCACTCGCGCCCGTGAGCCGCAAAAGAAACGTGCGCTAGCCCCCACAAGAGCTCAGGCAGGGGCCCAGTCCCAAAAATCCATCTGCTTTGCTTGCACCAGGTCCTATAGCGCGCACCTTCCAATTGTGGAAAGGCACGGGGGCGGTCCCGTGCCACCCGAGGGTGCGGACCCGCGGGACAATTAGTGGGAGATCCATCACATGGAACGCAGCATTGCATTCACCTGTGCGCTATCGGTGTGCGCGGGAAGTGCCTCGGCAGACATCACGGTGTACACCGACCGCAGCCTCTGGGAAGAGGCCGCCAACGCCGCCATCGTCACCGAAGACTTCAACGCCATCGGGCCTCAGATCATCGCGCCCGGAGCAACGCTCGACACGGGCCTCTTGCAGATAACCCGAGACGGCGAGCCCAACGGGAGCGACGGCCTCCTCGAGATCGAACCCGGCGCCAACTTCGGGAACCTCGACGGAACCACATTCCTCTCAGGCGAAACAGGCGTCGAGCCGCACGAAGTCGTCAACTTCGGCTTCAACGGTCAATCAGTCATCGCCTTCGGTGCCGACTGGTTCAGCCCATTCTCGGGCGACGGCATCGGGCTCATGGTTGGAAACGAACTGATCCTCCTCGATCAGATCGCCGGCTTCGATCAGGGCTTCGTCGGGTTCGTCAGCGACGGCGAGTCCTTCGACAACGTTCAGATCGTCGGCAACCCCGATAGCGTCACTTTCCAGGAGCTCTGGTCGGCTGACAACGTCAGCTACGCCATCCCGTCACCCGCGTCTGCTTCTCTCCTCTCCCTCGGAGCGCTCGTCGCACTCCGCCGCAGACGATAAAGACAAACACTCCTGTCCGAAACTGCTTATTCGCTTAGCTCTCTCACAAACGCCCGGCCCTTCCAGCCGGGCGTTTGCTTTTCGTTCCGTGCCGCTTCTCGTACAATGAAAGGATGATCACTCATCTCGTGGCATCTCTGCTCGTCATGGCCCAGCCAGTCGACAAAGAGACCGGGCAACCCGACGACACCCCACTCCTCAGCGGCCCCGCCGTCGATCAGTCCAAAACGCGATCGCTCGTCCAGGGAAGCATGCGAGGCGGCTTTGCGCGCGTCGAGGGCCGACCCGAGTTCGCCGCGGCAAGACTGCTCGATCTTGATGAGGCGACTCTGGATCAGATCCGCGAGCTCGAGGAAGCGCGGGGCGTGTTGATCGTCATCCTGCTGATCGACCAGATCGACGACCTCCGCGCCATGACCGACGCGCAGCTCGCGGGCGACAACGCCGGGGCTCTTGAGATCATGAGTGACCTGTGGAACCGGCATGACGAGGGGGAGCTGCTCCAGCCCGCCCTCGATGAGCTTGAGACCGTTCTGACCGAGCAGCAGCTCGCGGAGACCAAGCGGATCTCGACGGAGTACATGCACGCCTGGGCGAGTCAGGAGAAGAGGCAGAACGAAGATCTTGAGCAAACCAAAGAACGTCTTGCGTTCTCGGTGTTTCAGCAGGAAGTGCGTGATGCGTACGACGCGTCGCTGCAGACGACGCAGCAGGCGATGCAGGGGATCTATGACGCGGTCGACCCGACGCCCGAGCAGCGTGAGGTGCTTCGGACGATTGTGATCGATCACATCAAGGCGACACGGCTCAAGGCGACGCCAGCGCAGCGGCGGGCGGCGATGCGGCGGATGTACGACTCGCTGGACGAGGAACGCCAGGGGATGCTGTTCGACTACATCATGCGGGCGGTCGTGCCTGATTGAATTGCTGAGATTTGGTGCCGGTTTCCGCTTTATCTACGGGGATGGGTGTGCCGGTGTCTTGCGTGTTCTGGTACACTGCTGGGATGGCGAGGATCATAGTTGCTGCGGTCATCGGGTCTGTGCTTGCTGTGTTGTGCACGGTTGGTGTGATGAAGATCTTTGGGTTTGAGGTCAGCTCTGCGGTTGTGGCTGCGATCGGCGGGGCGGTCGGTGCTGCTTGCGGGGCGAGCGCGGCTTCGCGGGTCGGAGCTGAGGAAGATGAAGCCTCGGACGAGGCGGCTGACTGAGTTGCTTGCTTGGTGGCTGGCTGATTTGCAGGCCGATTCAGTGGCCGATTCAGTGGCTGGAATTTGAGTTGTCGTGCGTGTTGGTGTGGATTGGCGCGGGCCTGCTTTGGTGGGTTTGGCGGTGGTTGCGTTCGGTTGGGGTGCGAGGAGTTTGGTGGCGGCTTTGCGTGTGGTTTCGGGGTGGGTGTTGTTGTAGGTGAGGTCGCGGAGGGCGGCGATCGCTGCGGGGCGGGCTTCGGCTTGTTCGAGTCGGCAGCGGGATTCGGCGATCTGTTCGATGGCTTCGAGTATCGCCTTGGCCTCGGGGGTGGCGAGGATGGCTGCGACCTCGGGGATGCTCAGGTCCATGTGTGCCGCGATATCGACGACGGTGTAGACGGGGTTCTGGAGTGCTTCGAAGAGCGCGTTGAGCTGATCGGGTGTGGGTGATGGCTGCATGTCCCAAGGTTCTCCTGCGGGGGATGGCTTGGGGGCAGTGCAATTGTGTGGCGGGGATTGGGTTTGGGCAAGGGGCTTGGTTGGAGGGGCGGGAGTTTGCGCACTGGTATAGCGATGTTTCTTTTCAAGCAGTACGAAGAAGATCGGTAACAAACATCGCTATCAATAAGCTTCCCATAATTCCATTTTATTAATTACTTCTGACAATGGCGCAACTGGCATTACACAACGCCTTGAGAGATTCTTTAGATAAATACCTTTTTCTCTCTCTGATAAATCAAAAACCCTACGCCCTTTTCCAGCCAACCTGTTTGACAGAGCTTCAAACTCTCTTTCAAGAAATACTGGCGGCGCCAAAAGCAAAGAGGCAA
>WUAK01000262.1 GCA_009827205.1 Phycisphaeraceae bacterium
CGACGCCAAAGAACTGGGCATCAGGATCGGGATCACGAGCACAGGCGTCCACCACGCCCGCCAGCCCCTGCTCGCCCATGCACCGATCCAGCCAAACGCAGCCGACAGGGCCCCGATGAGAACCGCCCACACAACCGACAGGCCGAGCAGTCTCGTGTTCAGTGCCCACGCATCGCCCGATACACCCGATGTGACGCCTCGTACAAAATCGAGCATCACCACGACGAGTGGAAAGCCAGCGACCACCGCGATCAGCAACACCCACACGACCACCGCGGGCCAGGGCGACCCTGACAACATCCTCGCGGTGCGTTTCTCCACGTGTCGAGTCTACCTGTCCCCCCGGATCCCGGCACAGACTCTGCTACCCGGCTACCCTATCAACCAACCATCTCGCGCCCGGCTCAGCCCGCGCGCAAGCCAATCTCGGACGGGAACACGCGATGATCGACATCCGCAAACTCAAAGAACTCGTGAAACTCATGGTCGAGAATGACCTGACCGAGCTCGACCTGCAGGACAAAGAAGAAACAGTCGCCCTCAGACGCGGACAACCAGGTGCCGTGCTCGCGAGCCAGCCGGTCGTCCACGCGGCGGCGCCGAGCGCCCCCGCAGTCCCTGCCGCACCAGCGAGCACAGACTCAACCCCCAGCGCACAGAACGATGCCGACGACGGGCTGATCGCCATCGAGTCACCCATGGTCGGCACGTTCTACTCGTCGCCGAACCCCGACAGCGATCCGTTCGTCAAGGTCGGAGATTCCATCAGCTCCGACTCGGTCGTCTGCCTCGTCGAAGCCATGAAGGTGTTCAACGAGATCAAGGCCGAGGCCAACGGCACGATTGCCAAATGCCTTGTTGAGTCCGGACAAGCTGTCGAGTTCGGACAGAAGCTCTTCCTTATTAAGCCAAACTGACCTCTCGGCCTGAGGCCACTGGCACCCGGCATCCGTAGACGCCGGCGTCGCCGAGTGCCGAGCGCCGAATGCCGGACCCCGAGACCATGTTCAGACGTGTCCTCATTGCAAACCGGGGCGAGATCGCCCTCCGAATCATCCGGGCCTGCAAGGAACTCGGGATCGAGACGGTCTGCGTCTACTCCGAAGCCGACGCGGACGCCCCATACCTGAGGCTCGCAGACCGAGCCATCTGCATAGGACCAGGCCCGTCCAAGGACAGCTACCTCAACATCCCCCGCATCATCGCGGCTGCTGAGATCGCAGACGTCGACGCGATCCACCCCGGCTACGGCTTCCTCTCCGAGCGCGCCGACTTCGCAGCCATCTGCCGCGACTGCAAGATCGAGTTCATTGGGCCATCTCCCGAAGCAATGGGCAAGCTGGGCGACAAGGTCGAGGCCAAGCGATACGCCAAGGCCGCAAAAGTGCCTGTCTTCCCTGGCTCTGAGGGCGCGATCGAGGAAGAGGAAGAAGCTGTCGAGGTCGCCGCGGAGATCGGCTACCCCGTGATCATCAAGGCCGCAGCGGGCGGCGGCGGCCGCGGCATGCGGGTCTGCCACAACGAGGCAACGCTTCGTACCAATAGCAAGAAGGCCCAGCAGGAAGCACTCGCCGCGTTCGGCAACGGCGCTGTCTTCATCGAGAAGTTCCTCGAGCGGGCACGCCACGTTGAGGTGCAGGTTCTGGGTGACAAGCACGGCCACGCGATCCACCTCTTCGAGCGTGACTGCTCTCTCCAGCGCCGTCACCAGAAGGTCATCGAGGAAGCGCCCGGTCCTGGGATCGACCGCAAGAAGATCACAGGGGTCGCCGAGAGCGCCGCAAAGCTCGTCAAGAGCGCCGAATACGCCGGCGCCGCGACGGTCGAGTTTCTCATGGACGACGACCAGAACTTCTACATGCTCGAGGTCAACACTCGCGTGCAGGTCGAGCACCCCGTGACCGAGATGATCACGGGCGTGGACATCGTGAAAATGTCGATCATGATCGCAGCGGGCGAGCCCCTGCCTTACAAGCAGAAGGACATCAAAGTGAACGGGCACGCGATGGAGTGCCGGATCAACGCCGAGAACCCGGACAAGAACTTCATGCCAAGCGCGGGCGTGATCGAAACGCTCTACATGCCTGGCGGACCGGGCGTGCGCATGGATTCTCACGTCGTCCCTGGCTACCGCGTGCCGCCCAACTACGACTCGATGATCGGCAAGCTGATCGTCCACGGCGACGACCGCAAGCACTGCATGACCCGCATGAAGCGCGCCCTGAACGAGCTGACCATCGGGCCCATCCACACCACCATCCCGCTGCACCTCCGCCTCATGGAGAACGCAGACTTCGGGACGGGCGGCGTGGACATCAACTACCTCGAGCGCCTGCTCAAATGAAATAGACTCCTTTGCAGACCCAATATATCTGCGAGGGAGTCACATTCATGCTTTGGGAAATCTATCAGCAAACGAAGATCCATCAGGCGCGATCGCAGGCAGAATCGGCGTCACGGAAATCTAGTGAGATTCGCGAGACCGTTTGGCGCTTAGAAGATCGTGCCGATCGGATGGCATTGACGACGATGGCGATGTTCGCACTCATGAGCGAGCGTCTAGGCATATCCGAGGCTGACCTTGAAGCCAAGATCAGAGAAATTGACCTCGCCGACGGGAAGCTCGACGGCAAAGTCCGAGTCGAAACGAATGAATGCCCCAGCTGTAGCCGTCCAGTCTCGAAGCGGCACAAGAAGTGCATGTACTGCGGCTCAGACATCAACACAGGGCTAAAGAATCTCTGATCGTCACACGCTCGGCATATACCGATCGACCCAGTCGTCCTGACGCATCACCTGCGTCCGGCCCCGCCTGTCCCTCGCTTCGCTGCGCGACTGCGCCATCTTGAACACGCGCTCGGCGATCCGCGAACCCGATAGCTCGTCGTAGTTCGCCCGGCTGGCAACAATCTCACCGAGATTCGGCGCGTACTTCGTCACCAGCTCGTCTTCCAGGCTCGCAAATATCTGCGCACCGCCCGGATCACCCTGCCTGCCCGCGCGACCGATGAACTGCCGATCCACCCGGCGTGCACCGTGAATCTCGGTTAGCACAACGAACAACCCGCCCAGCCTTCGTGACTCGGGCGTGAGCTTGATGTCCGTACCCCGGCCAGCCATGTTCGTCGCGACGGTAATCGCACCAACATGACCGGCTTGTGCGATCAGCTGGGCCTCTTCCTCGTGATGGTGCGCGTTGAGCACCGAGTGCTCGAGCCCGAGCACCTCGAGCCGCTCGCTCAGCAGCTGCGACGCCTCAACACTCCGAGTTCCGACGAGCACCGGCCTCCCTGAATCGTGCTCGCTGCGGATGCGCTCGACGATCGCCGCCCACTTTGCGTCAGCGCCGCGGAAGTAGCGTGTCGGCTCCTGCTCGCGGATCACTGGCTTGTTCGTCGGGATGACCGTCACCGGTCTGCCGTACACACGTTCCATCTCCCCGGCCGAGTCCGCGGCGGTTCCCGTCATGCCGCAGAGGAACTTGTAGCTCCGGAAGAACCGCTGGAAGCTGAGCCTCGCCAGTGTCTCGCGATCTGCGGTGACCTCAAGATCTTCCTTGGCCTCAACTGATTGGTGCAGCCCGTGCTCCCACGAACGATCTGGAAGGAAGCGCCCCGTGTACTCGTCCACGATCACGACGCGGCCATCCACGATCTCGTACTGCTGGCCGCGGATGTAACAGTGCTGCGCCACGAGTGCTTGTCGCACAAGCTCCTCTCCCCGGCGCGCCGTCGCCCACTGCTCGTCGTTCTCGTCTGCCATCGATGCAAGCACGGCACGCCCAGCGGTTGTCAGCTTCACTTTCTTTCGCATCGCGTCGACGGTGTAGTGCTTCACAGGATCGAGTTCTCGTGACACATCGCGCGCCATCATGTACGCGCCCGACATCTCATCCTCTCGTCGCGACCTGGCGATGATCAGGGGCGTGACGCCCTCGTCAATCAGAACCGCGTCCGCCTCGTCAACCAGACACGCCTGAAGCCCCGGCACCAGTGGTCCGCTAGAACCCAGCTTCTGCCAGCCTGACCACGCGGACTCGATCCTGCCGAGGCTGATCTGATCACGAAGATAATCCGCGGTGATCTGCTTGGGTGTTCCGTGCACGATCGATCTGGAATAGATATCCGCTCGCTGAGGAGGTGAGAGATCTTGTGTGATCGCGCCACTCGTCAGGCCGCAGCGTCTGTAGATCCTTGACCGGCTCTGCTCGTCGCGCTCGGCGAGGCAATCGTTCACCGTGAACACGTGCACATGCCTGTGGCGCCACGCCCGGAGTGGGGCCGCGAGA
>WUAK01000263.1 GCA_009827205.1 Phycisphaeraceae bacterium
ACACGGGCGACGCTCGGCTGCCTTTCATGGGTGGGATCCTGGATGTGTCCAGGCTCACGAGCCACCACTGGGTCTGGCTCGAGGCGGAGGCTCGGAAACTTGGTGTCGCGGCACACGGCGAGGTGGATGAGATTCTCGATCGATACCTCACAGGACTCCGCAAGCGCGTCGAGGCCAACAGCATCTGACTGTTTTTGGCATTCGACGAAAGCTGGCAACGCACTTGCCCAATTAGACTCCGTTGCCGGGCGTGAACGCCCGGGCTGTGCCAGTTCAGGCGGGCCAGGTCAGGCGGGCCGGTGCTGGTGGGCCAGGTCTTTGGGGGTAAACGACATGATCGGGCGAACGACACTCACCGCGGCTTGTGCATTCGGGCTTGCGATTTCTGGCGGCTGCTCGTCGGGGTGGTACGGCGCCAAGGAGCGTGCGACCTACACACTGCCCATGGCTGCGGGCACGGTCGAGTCGGTCGAGTCGGTTGTGATCCGGACGCGCGCCGGCGATGTGCTCCTTGAACCCTCCGAGGGTGAGCCGAAGGTCATCGGCAAAGTGAGGGCCCGGACCCGCGAACGAGCCGATGCGACGACGGTCTCGGCAGACATCGTGGGCAACACGCTCGAGATCTCCGTGAACTGGCCCGAGGGCAAACGCAAGGACAACGAGGGGTGCGACCTGCTCGTGTACGTGCCCACCATGTACGGGGTCACGATCGATACCACCGCGGGCGACATCTTCGTCAAGGGCATGGCCGGCCCGCTCACAATCGACTCGTCGGCGGGTGATATCGAGGTGCACGGGCACGACGGCGATGTCGCGGTCCACACCACCGCGGGCGATATCAGGTTCTGGGACATCACGGGTACCGCCGACGTCAAATCAACCGCGGGTGATATCAAGATTCTCGGAGTCGCTGCGCCTTCGTACGTGCGCACAAGCGCGGGCGATGTCTACATCAGATTCCACGAGGGGACATCCGCGACGGTCGAGGCAAGCACCTCTGCGGGCGACATCTCGTTCAACGGGGACGAGATCCGCGGCAACCAAGGCACAAGGACCATCGGCGGCGGCTCCGAAACAACAAGCCGGGTTCGAACGTCTGCGGGTGATATCAGCGTCACCGATTCCGCCGGATAACACACCCGGAACTCCCTGAGAATCCGCAGAGGCCGCACAACCCGAACAGGTCTTCACCCGATTCAGAGTGGTTCGTTTGCGTTCCTCACCCCATCGCGCACGATTCATGCACTATGGGAAGACTTGCACGAAACATCCTGCCAGACCTTGAACGCTGCGAAACGACCGATCAGCCGGACAACAACCGGCGCCACGGGAGGCTCCATGTTCAGCACACCGAGTGCTCGATCGGGTACATCGAAGACATCTCGTGCTCGGGCATGCGGATCCTGACCAAATGCAAAATGAAGCCTTCGACCAAGACCATCGGACTCAGGCTCGAGACGCTCGACGGCCCCACGACCCTGCCTTGCCGGGTCGTCTGGGTGAGGCGATCGGGCTTCCGCAAGTGGCTCGTCGGCGTCGAGTACACCGCGATGTCGCTGGATCAGCGCAAGATGCTGACGCAGTTGGCCCGTGCGGTGAGCAAGAACGAGTGCATGAACGCCCACCGCAAGGCCGGCTGACCGCACTCGTCACAACAAGTCCACCTCCTTGATAGGCTCTACGCTCCGGCGTGGAGTCTTGTCATATGCCAAAGGTCGCGGTCGTCTACCACTCAGAGTTCGGTCACACCAAGGCGGTCGCCGAGCGCATCGCCGAGGGCGCTCAGAAGGAGGGCGGCGTCGAGGTTGTCCTCATCAGGGCCAAGGAGCTGCCCGATCCGTCGGGTAAGAAGCTCGGGGGTCGATGGGACGAGCTCGCCGACGCAGACTGCATCGTGTTCGGCTGCCCGACGTACATGGGCTCGGTGACCTCGGAGCTCAAACGGGTGTTCGAGGCGTCGAGCAAGTTCTGGTTCGAGCAGCGCTGGCGCGACAAGCTGGCAGGCGGGTTTACCAACGCCGCGGCGACCTCGGGCGACAAGCTCAACACGCTCCAGGACATCTTCCATTTCTGCATGCAGCACAGCATGCTCTGGGTCAGCCAGGGTGTGATGTTCGGCGGGCCCGGCGAGAACGACATCAACCGCATGGGCTCGTACATGGGCTGCATGGCGCAGTCCGACGACGCCTCTCCCGACGTGACGCCTCCCGAAGGAGATCGGAAAACCGCGGAGCTGTTCGGCGCCAGGCTCGCACAGGTGACGAAGCGGTACGCACAAGGAGCATCCGGATGAAACGACTGATCGCCCTGCTGCTGTTGGTTCTCGCCCCAGCGGCCCACGCGCAGCCCGAACGCGAGGTGTTCGAGTTGCTGTCTGAGATGCACGAGGCGACCAAGGCCGCGGACCACGAGACGTATTTCGATATGTTCACGGACGATGCGGTGTTCTTCGGCACGGACATATGGGAGCGCTGGACAAAGCAAGAATTCGAATCGCTCTACAAACCCTACATGGAGTCCGGGCGGGGCTGGTGGTTCCAGATGCGTGATCGGCACATCGGTATGCAGCCATGTGGGACCGTCGCGGTCTTCGACGAGACGCTGTATTCCGAGTCGTACGGGCAGTGCAGGGGCTCGGGCGCGTGCAGGCTCGTTGACGGTAAATGGAAGATCGTTCGCTATCACCTGGATATCACGCTGCCCAACCCGATCGCTGCCGGTCTTGTTGAGCAGGTCCGCGCACACGAGGCGAACAACATCGAACTCATGACATTCAACATCCGCTACGGCACGGCCAACGACGGCATCAACGCGTGGCACAACCGGCAGGACTTTGTCAGTGGGCTGATTCGCGCCGAGCTTCCTGATGTCGTCGGCATGCAGGAAGCACTCAAGGAACAGATCGACGATCTCACGAAAGCTCTGCCCGGCTACAGCTTCACCGGAGTCGGACGAGACGACGGCAAGGACAAAGGTGAGTTTGCACCCATTTTCTATAACGCTGACAAACTCAGACTTGTCGAGAGCGGCACGTTCTGGTTCAGCGATACAGCTGATCAGCCCGGTTCAACGAGCTACGGCAACTCCATCCCCCGCATCTGCACGTGGGCAGAATTCGAGACCATCCACGGTTCTCGTAGTTTCAGAGTTGCAAATGTGCACCTCGATCACCAGTCAGCGGAATCGAGACTCAAGAGCATGCAGCAGATGCGCGGAGCGATCGGGAAGACCACCAAAGAGATGCCCTACTTCGTGCTCGGCGATTTCAACTGCACCCCGGACTCGGAGCCCGCGCAGCGCCTGATAGGCAAAGGCTGGAAGGCCGCGGTCGAAGCGGAAGAAGCGACTGGCACATTCCACGGCTTTACAGGCCAGCCCGGGAGTCGGATTGACATGATCCTTGTGCCCGGCAGCTGCGAGACCGCCGAAGCCGAGGTCATCACCATCGGTGGCAAGGACGGCATCTGGCCCAGCGACCACTTCCCGGTGCGGGCGATCGTGACTCTTGATCCAGATCAGGCGGAGACCGACTGAGAGCAAGCCGCGGCAGCGAGTTCGTCCCCGGCTCTGTCGATGTCCTCATCAGTGATGTGCAAGTGCACAACCGCGCGCACAGACTGAGGGCCTTCATCGAGCATGCGCACGCGGTCATCGAGTTTTTCGCAGAACTCGCGAGCGGTGCCCAGCGATGGATCGACGGTGAAGTACAGCATGTTCGTCTGCACTCGGTCGGCGTCGAGCGTCAGCCCAGGTATCTCGGCGATCTTGCTCGCGAGTAGTCTGGCGCGGGCGTGATCCTCATGCATCCGATGCCGGTTGTGATCGAGCGCGTAGCTCGCCGCGGCGGCGAGGAGTCCCGCTTGGCGCATCGCACCTCCGATGACTTTCCGGAGTCTGCGGGCGCGACCGATTGTTTCTGCGTCTCCCACCAGTGCAGAACCGAACGGGCAGCCGAGGCCTTTGCTAAAGCACACGCTGACTGTGTCTGCGAATTCGGCGAAGTCTGCGGGAAAGAGATCAGACTTCGCGCACGCGTTCCAGAGTCTCGCGCCGTCCATGTGGACGCGCAAACCGCGGGACTTCGATTCGCCGTACACCTCGGCGAGTTGTTCGATGGGCCAGACCGATCCGCCGCCGCGGTTGTGCGTGTTCTCGACCGCGACGAGCGAGGTCCTTGGGAAGTGCTCGTCATCGACCCGGACGAGTCTCGCCACATCCTCGGCGGTGAAGTGGCCCCGCTCACCTCGGGTGAACCTGAGCGAGCAGCCCCCCA
>WUAK01000264.1 GCA_009827205.1 Phycisphaeraceae bacterium
TGCGTTGATCACGGCGGTCGGGCCCCCCGACTGTCCGATGACCGCGTTGCCTTCGATGGGTCCACTGTTCATCCGCTGACTCCTCGCTTTCACTCACTTTCAAAGCCCGAACCGGATCGGTCTGTCTGCTTGCGGATGGTAAGCACGCCGATGACGACCGGCGGGCAAGTCTGTAGGATGCGCCCATGAACATCAATCCCTTACTCGCTCGGACGCTGACCGTCTCGGCCAGCGCCCTGTTGGTTTCAATCGCACCCTCAGCATCAGCGGCCCAACCCACGGGTGACAGCGCACTGAGCTCGCCCGAAAACGGTCCCCGCGTCACCGACCCAGGCCTGCACGCGATCAAAGGGGGCACCGTCCACCTGCCGAGCGGCGAAGAGATCCTCGTCACGATCATGATCCGTGACGGCAAGATCGAGCGCGTCGCGCGTGCGATCGACGCCGACGCGGTCGATCTGGCTGGCTACAGAGTTTGGGAGCTGCCCGAAGACGCTCACGTTTACCCGGGATTTGTCGAGCCCTGGTTCGAGGTGGACACACCCGAACACGACAGCGCGATGCCCGGTCGGCACTGGAATTCACGGATCACACCGAATCGGAGCGTACTCGAAGGCACCGGCTTGAATAGCGGCGACGCCGAATCGCTCCGCAAGCTCGGGTTCGTCGCAGCGGGCATTGCGCCAGACGACGGCATCCTCCGCGGGATCGGCGCTGTCGTCTCGACTGCTACTCCCACCGACAACTCTGCAGCCGACGACCCGACGATCTACAGGCGCGAAGCGTTCCACGCCGCGGACTTCTACCGAGGAGGCTGGGGCGGCGGGATGCAGTACCCGACCAGCCAGATGGGGTGCATCGCGCTCATCCGTCAGTCGATCGACGACGCGGAGTGGCAAGCAAACGCTGGCCTCAACCCATCAACCAACGCGCTCGACGCGCTCACGATGGTCGACGCACCTTTCTTCTTCAATACCGATCACGAGCTGGAAGCGCTCCAGGCAGATCACGTGCTGGGTGCATTCGACAGCAGCCGGGAGCTTGTGCTTATCGGCACGGGCACCGAGTTCAAAAGGCTCGATGCGATCGCCGATACCGGCGCGAGCGTGATCGTGCCCCTGCGGTTCCCGCGCAAGCCCGATGTCTCAAGCGTTGGCAAGGCCGACTCGGTCGATCTCTCGACGATGATGGTCTGGGAGCAGGCGCCGACCAATGCCAGACGCCTCGTCGAGGCGGGCGTGACGACCGCGATCACGAGCAGCAAGTCGCGCAAGCGAGGCAAGTTCTTCGGCAACCTCCACGAAGCGATCGAAGCTGGCCTCTCCAAGGACGACGCGCTCGCGATGATCACCACCGTGCCGGCGGGCATGCTGGGCGTTGGTGATCTGCTGGGCACCATCGAAGCGGGCAAACCCGCGTGCCTTGTTATTGCGTCTGGCGATTTGTTCGATCCCGATGCGGACGATGTCGAGATCCGCGATGTCTGGGTCGAGGGCGTCAGGCACGAGATCTCAACCGACGATGCGCATCCTTTCGACGGCGAGTGGGCGATCTGGGTCGGGCCCGAGGACCAGCCCGTTTATGAGATGACCATCAACGTGGAGGGCAAGAAGATCACAGGCACCGAAGCCGGAGACGGTGACGAGCCTTCTACGAGCGATACGCGTCATGTCAAAATGACCGAGAACACCATCAGCTTCCTCATCGACAACGAGGACGACGGTACTGGCACCTACATCATGTCGGGCATCCTGACCGGTGATCGCATCGCGGGCTCGGCGATCGGGCCCGACGATGGCTCGTTCACCTGGGCAGCCAGGCGTATCGAGACCGAAGTAGCCGATGCCGAGGAAGAAGCAGAGGAAGATCTGGCCGAAGAAGGTGACGAGGATGAAGGCGAGCTCGCTCCCGACGACCTGCCCGGCTATCCGTTCGGCGCGTACGCCGTCGATGCTCTGCCACCTCAGGAAACGGTCCTCTTCACCAACGCAACGATCTGGACCTCGGGCCCGGCGGGCATCATCGAGAAGGGATCGCTCCTGATCGAGAACGGAAGGATCTCTGTTATCGCCGACCAGGCGGACGGCGAAATCGCACTCCGAATCCCAGAAAACACCCGCACGTTTGACCTCGAAGGCAAGCACATCACGCCCGGCATCGTCGACGCACATAGCCACACTGGCACGTGGACGTTCGGCACCAACGAGGGCGCGCAGTCTGTCACCGCGGAAGTACGGATGGAAGACACGAGCGATCCGGACCATATCAACTGGTACCGCCAGCTCGCGGCGGGCGTGACGACCGTCAACACGCTGCACGGATCGGCGAACCCGATCGGCGGGCAGAACGTGATCCAGAAGGTTCGCTGGGGAAGCGTCCACCCGCGGGACATGCACCTCTCGGGCGCAATGCCCGGCATCAAGTTCGCGCTCGGTGAGAACGTCACCCACGCCAACTGGGGCAACGACGGCAGAGACCGCTACCCGCAGACGCGCATGGGCGTCGATTCGATCATGCGTGACCGGTTCACCGCGGCGCGCCAGTACGCCCGTGACTGGACGAGCTACCTGCGCACATCGGGTGACTCAGCGACCGAACTCGGCATGAGCGACACGCTCGCTAAGAGCCTCGCCAAGGCTTCCGTGTTCGAAGGGCAGATCCCACCGAACGAAGAGCTCCCGAGGCGAGACCACGAACTCGACGCGATCGCTGAGATCCTCGCGGGAGATCGCCTCATCCACTGCCACAGCTACCGCCAGGATGAAATCCTGATGCTCGCCGAACTCGCTCGCGAGTTCGGGTTCATCATCGGTACCTACCAGCACGGGCTCGAGGCGTACAAGGTCGCCGAGTCAGTCCGAGAGTATTCACTCGGTGCGAGCATCTTCAGCGACTGGTGGGCCTACAAGGTCGAGGTACAGGACGCGATCCCCCAGGCCGGCCCGGTCATGTGGGAGGCGGGTGTGAACGTCAGCTACAACTCCGACTCCGACAACATGGTCCGCAGGCTCAACACAGAAGCCGCCAAGGCGATCAAGTACGGCAACGTCCCCGAGGACGAGGCCTTCAAGTTTGTCACCATCAACCCCGCGTACCAACTCGGCATCCAAGACCGAGTCGGCTCGATCGAGATCGGTAAGGACGCTGACCTTGCGATCTGGTCCGGCTACCCGATGTCCACGCTGAGCCAGTGCGAGCAGACATGGATCGACGGCAGGCAGTACTTCTCGATCGAGAAGGATCAGCAGATGCGGACCCGCATCGCCACCGAGCGTGCAAGGCTCATCGCGAAGATCAACGGAAAACCCGACAAGAAGAACGATAGCGACGAAGGCGACGAGTCTGAGTCGACAGACGAAGCCGAGACCCCCGAGCGCCGCATCTCGCTCGCGCAGCGCATCCAGCTCCAGCATCTCCGGGCCCACAGCATGAACCTCTGGCTCGAAGGCAAGGAATTCGGCATCGCGATGGAGCCGGGCGATTGCGGCTGCGGCCTCTCACACATGGGAGTCATCCGATGAACACGAGCAACACACCAAACTGGAAGAACTCCATGCCACTCATCTCAATCACCCGTGCGTTTAAGCTCATCTCATCGACCATCGCGCTCGGAGCCGCATCCACGGCGAGCGCTCAGGACCTCGGGCACAAAGCGCCCGCGCAGAGCACACCAATCGCGATCACCAACGCAACCATCCACACAATGGCTGGCCCGACGATCGAAAACGGGTACATCCAGTTCGAGGAAGGCAAGATCGTTGAAATCGGTGAGGGCGAGCGGGTGTTCACCGCGGTTCACCGGGTCATCGACGCCGAGGGCAGACACATCTATCCCGGGCTCATCTCACCTGCTTCACAGCTCGGCCTCATCGAGATCAACTCTGTCCGTCAAACAGATGACCGAAACGAGGTCGGCAACACCACACCAGAGGTGCTCGCGTGCGTCGCGGTCAACCCCGACTCGACACTTATCCCAGTCACGCGAGCCAACGGCATCCTGACCTTCACCTCGTTCCCCACTCGCGGCGCGATACCGGGGCGGATCTCCATCATGTCCGCAGACGGCTGGACCTGGAAGGACATGGCCGTCGAAGAGGACGCGGGGCTCGCGATCAACTGGCCCTCGATGCGCCCCTCGAACAACTGGTGGGCTGACGAACCCGACGCGAGGCAGCTCGAGCGCATCGCAGAGCGCTTGGAGGAGATCGACGAGATCTTCCGGCAAGCCATCAGCTACAGAGATGCAGGCCGATCTCC
>WUAK01000265.1 GCA_009827205.1 Phycisphaeraceae bacterium
CGGAGGTCATCTTCCCGGTGCTCCTCGACGACGGCTCGCAGCGCGCGATCGAGGACATCGCACGATTTGTGCGCGCGTACGAACCCGAGCAGATCGTCCGGTTCGATGCGGGCGAGGCCTTGCCGACATCTCGCGAGGCGAAGGCGAGCTTCATCTCAGAGAAGTTCGCGTCGATCTGGGACATCAAGGACGACGAGGATCTCGAGGCGAGGCTCGTCAGCCACTGGCAGTTCGCGGTTCACGCGCCCCCGGGCGTTGTTGTCGCGGACGCGAACGACCCGGCGTGGACCGGCGCACTCGCGTTGGCGGCAGGGCACACACAGCCCATCCTTTGGTACGACTCGGGCGCGATCACGGGCGATGTGGACAGCGAGATCGGGCAGAACCAGACGCAGGAGCTGATCGACTTCATCGAGTTTGAGATCGAGATGCTCGGGCTAACGTGGCAGGCACCGGGCGACACGATCGACGCGGTCACGATCGCGATGAACATCCCCGCAAGGTGCAACCTCGCCAGTATCCGCGAGCGAGACAGCGAACGATTCGCGCTCACGGATGTGATCGGCAAGCACCGCGCGCTCACTTCGCCAAGGGGCACGAGACTTCAGAGGTGGGCATGGGCCGGCCAGCTCATCGGTAATCAGACCGAGAGCGCGTACCGGGCGATGTGCAGCCTCTTCCTCCAGCCCGAGCGCGCGTGGGTCTTCGATGGATACCCCAACACATCGCCGTGGAACGCGTACGACGGCAAGAGAGTTGTCGAGAACCTCTCTCGCGCCAACATCGAATCGACTCTGCTCGATACGCCGACGCAGGGGCTCGACAACTGGCTGACTGCGACCACACGCCCGATCGACGCGGATCTGGTATTTGTCACGACCAAGGGCATGGCTTCGTACTACGACCTCGAACCGGGCCGAGCACACGCGCCGGATGTCCCTTTCCTTGACAGACCCGTGGCCGCGAGCTTTGTGCACAGCTGGTCGGCAACCAGACCGGGCGACCCGAACACGATCGCCGGCACCTGGCTCGATCGCGGAGCGCACCTCTATGTCGGTTCGGTGCACGAGCCTTTCTTGCAGGCGTTCATACCTTCGCCCGTGCTCGCGCTGCGACTGGTCGGCGGCATCCCCTGGGGAGCCGCGATCCGCTCTGACGGGGGCAGCCCGATCTGGAAGATCACACTCCTCGGCGATCCGCTGCTTGCGATCGGTGCGCCGAGACCGAAAACCGAGTTGGTCGAGTTGGAAGAGTCATCGAAGATCGCCGACGAGGTCGCAGAGCTGCTACAGGCAGAGGACTTTGTCGGCGCAGCGCGCGTGATGATCACGCTTGGCCGGGACCCAGACGCAACACGATTGGCTGATGCAATCCGCCGGGAAAGACCAGAGTTGTTCACCCCTGATTTCGCGGAATTGGTTGGGATGCCCGCGTTCCGTGTGTACAACAAGGACCTGCTCGTCGCGTGCGTGCTCAAGCTGGACGAGAACACGATCGACCGATCGGGCATAGGCGATGCCCTCTGGCACGCCGCCGAGTCCGAGATCCGAACTGGCGTCGAGGCTGAAATGGCTTCTGCACTCGAGCGATCACTCAGAGGCTCGCGCATCGCCCGAGACGCGGTTCGGCTCGCCGGCTCTCTTGAAACGACCCTGGGTGTGCCCGCTCGGAACGCGATGCTCGATCGGATCGCCCGGTCTGTGTCGAACAAGGACACCCAGCGGAAGATCCTGACCGCAAAGCGTTAGCGGAGTGAACTGACGCGGATGAGGCCCTGCTCTGTCAGAAGCACCGATGCGGAGCCGTCGCGTTCTGTGATGAACCACTCGCGCCCTTGGCGGACATGATCCCATCTCGTGTCGCCCACCCGGCGCATCCCCGTGGACTGCAGGACAATCGATGGATCGATGTGTTCAACGAACGCGTACGCCGCGTCGTGTGCGCTGCCGTGGTGCGGGAGCTCGATCACATCGGCGCGCAGATCGTCACCCGATTCCATGAGCAGCGCCATCGCCTCGCGCTGGATATCGCCCGTCAGCAGCGCCCTTGCCGGAGTCGACTGGGACTCCAGCATCGCCACGAGCGAGGCGTCGTTCTCGGCGCGGGGGTCAAACCCCGCGGGGGGATGCAGCACACGGAGAACCGCACCCCCGACCTCGATCTCGTCGCCTCGCACGACGACCCGGTGCTCGACACCCAACCGCTCGAGCTCGCCGAGCACAAACGCGGGAACGCTCTCCGGATTTGACCGGGCCTGCGCGAGGAAGCTCTCGCCTGTGATCACCGTCCGCACTCGAAGCAAACGAGCCGCGTCGAGAACACCCATGTAGTGATCGATGTTCGCGTGCGTGATGACGATGGTGTCAACACGAGTCGACCCGAGCGCCCGGCACGCATCGGGGATGTCGGTCCTGCCCACGTCGGGGGACCACGAGCCGCAGTCCCAGAGGAGCGCACCGTTTCCAGATCTCACCACAAACGCCGACGCATCGCCCACCTCCAGCATGTGTATCTCGGCGGCGTTGCCTCTCGTACCCGAGCCAACCCACTGCTCAGCGCCGAGCCAGACGAACAGGCAAGCGAGAACCACAACCCACCGCCAGTCTCGGAATCTCGCGCGTCGCCAGATCCAGATCACGCAACACGTCGCGGCGACTGTCCACGCCAGCGTCACGTCACGCATCGAGAGCGTCGCCAGCGAGAGAGAATCGAACCAGAGCGCAACCTCTGCTGCGGATCCCGTCACGAACCGGAGCACGCCCGACATCACAGGTGCAAGCGGAGGCACGATCACACCCAGCATCAAGACAACGAACCCAACCCACATCGAAGCGATGATCAGCGGCACAGTAACCAGCGTTGCCAGCACCGCGAGCGGGCTGATCAGACCGATGTGGTACACAACAGTCGGGAGCGCAAGCGACCAGCACGCCGCGGCGGTCCGGACCGGGTTCAACGCGATCCACCTGACCACATCAGCCTTGCTCATTTCTTCGAGTTCGGGTGTGTCGTGCGACCTGGGCTCTGCCAGCAGCATCAGCCACCACGTCAGGCCGAAGCTGAGCTGAAACCCGACATCGAACAGGTCGCTGGGCCTGAACGCGAGCCACACGATCGCCAGCCAGCTGAGCAGCGAGATCCGATCGTGCCGACGGCCGAGCGCGTCGCTGAGCAGCACAACGAGCACGATCATCGCGGCGCGGAAGATCGGTGCGCGCATCGGTACGATCGCGACATAAACCGCAAGCGCTGCGCACACGATCGCGGGCTCGACCCAACCTCTGTCACCCGTGAGCCTGATAGCGAGCAGCGCCATCGCCGCAGCGACCGCGACGTGAAAGCCGCTCACCGCGAGCAGGTGCGCCAGACCCACCCTGCGGAACGCGCCCGTCACGTCGTATTCTCCAGATTGCTGACGACCGAGCAGAAGCGCCCGGGCGACCGCCTCCGCCTTGGCATCGCCCTCGACAGCGTTATCGATGATCGATCGCGCTCGTGATTGCACCGCGCCGCGCCAGCTGCGGACCATCCCCTCGGCGCGTGCCCACGCAGAAACGGAATCCGCCTGCTCGATCAAACCGGGCGTGATCCAGATGAACCCGACTCGCCCTCGGTCTCTGCTGTAGAGCGTGAAGTCGCGTTCGCCCGGGTTTCCCGGCGGGGTTTGCCCTTGGGCGTTGCCCGTGAGGCGCAAGTGGTCGCCGCTCTTGACCTGGTGCCCTTGCCAGCCATCGTCGAGATTGACAAACACGTGCAATTCACCCGACGACTCGTGCCACTTGCCAGCATATTGGGCGCGGTGCACACGGAACGTGAAGTACGCGCCCTCGCCTGAGCGCATGTGCTCGGGTATGTAGCCGCTGAGCGCACCAGCTTTCTGAGTTGTACGCTCGGGCGGCGAAGTCACGACCCCCTCGATCTCGACCACGATCGGAGGCTCCCCCGCGCCGGGTAGGTCGTGCGCAAGCGAATCGGAGGGCCAGGGCCCGAGGTGCATAGCCGCGACGCCCGCGCCGATGAACAGGAGCGCTGCGAGCAGCGCAGCTTTCGACGAGGCTTCTCGAAGTACCACCCCCGCGCCGGCCGCGACGCACCCAAGCGAGAACCAGAGGGCTTCGCTCAACCCAAACCTGATCCCGAGCCAGACACCCAGCGCGAAAGATGCGAACGACAAGACCGCGCGGTGCCTCGCGAGCAGCTG
>WUAK01000266.1 GCA_009827205.1 Phycisphaeraceae bacterium
CCCACCCGCTGCGAGCGACTTCCCAAGTTTGCCAACAAGCAGCACCATCCAAACACCCATGATCAGTGCGGTAAGCCCGTACCCGAGTCCGAATAGGTTGGGCATCGCAATGAGCGGTGCGATCGAGGCAGCGACCATGATGACCGACCAGAGGACGATCGCGGTAAGCACGGCTGAATCCGACTTGGCTGTTTGCAATAATGTTCGGTATCCCGCCTTGCCGTAATCCTCACGGTACATCACAGCTATGGCAAGAAAGTGGGGCATCTGCCATGCAAATAGCAGCAGGAACAGCGACCACGCAGGCCAAGCAGCGAGATCCGCAAGGCCTCTCGGCGAAGCAACCGTCCAGCCGATCAAGATGGGGAGTGCCCCGGGGATTGCGCCGATCACAGTTGATTTCGGGCTCATCCACTTCATGGGCGTGTAGATTGCTACATACAACACAACAGTGATGAACGTGATCGCAGCTGCAACCCAGTAACCGAATGCCAACAGCAGGATTGGCCCAGCGATCGAGAGAGCGATGGAATACGCGAGCACCGTATTAGGGGCGAGACTACCCGACGGCAGGGGCCTCTTGCGCGTCCGATTCATGACCGCGTCGCGCGACCGCTCAACCCACTGGTTCATCGCATTGGCGCCCGAGGCAGCGATGGCTGTTCCTAGCACACAGACCAAGATTGGAAAGAGAAGCGAAGAGAGATAGAGCCCGTGGTATGAAGCGGACACGATAAACCCGACGACCGCGGAAAGCGTCACCATACGTGTGATGCCGGGCTTGGTTGTTTCGAGTATGAGGCTGAACTTGGACCGGGCAGCTTCATCGGTGCGCGCATCGGGTGCGCTTGCTGATACCGATGCGATCTTCGTGTTGCTGATGCTTCTCGACACGTCTGGCCCTTGTCCCGATCCGTGGGAGAAACTGTAGACCTGTTTCAGGGTGCTGGGACCACCATCTCGGCCCATACTGGGAAATGATCGCTTGGGAAGGAGCCCATCTCAGCGGACGTAGGCCTCCAGACCCCGGCCCTCATTACCTCCAGACGTTTGCTCTGGATGACATAGTCAACACGCTTGCCCCATGTCGCGGTGTCTGTTGGAGCGAGCCCATCGATCTCGACATCAGATGCAGGCTTGGGGTCCCTTCCGACACGAGGATGAAGGAGCACGTGGTCCAGAATCGCGTTGCGTTCCCATGCCGGGTCTTCGGGGTCGGCGTTGAGATCACCCAGGATGACAAAGTGCTCCCCCCGCTGAAGTCCTCCGTAGCCGTTTTCGTCATCAACGATGTACCCTCTCTGGCTGAGGTAGTCTCCCCAGAAACGAATCTCATCGTGGTTGCGTAGCTTGTTGCGATTCTCCGGCCCGTCGAACGCCGGTGGGGTGGGGTGGCTGCACAAGAAGTGCACGAGCTGTCCGCTTGGCAAGCGGACCGGAATATCCCAGTGGCTTTTCGAGCTCAACCTGAAGGTTGCCCATTCATCTGCGTTGTACCAGGGCTCTTCGGTTTCCGGGTTCTCTGGCACAAACGGCGCCGGCATGTACTCCCAGGGCATGAGCCTGAATGTCCGCACTTCCTCAGAAAGTACCTCGAGCCGCTCATCGACCAGAATCGCCATGGCGTACTGGCCAGGAAACGTACCGAATCCCCATGCGTCTCCGCCGTACGCCCGCCCAAGTGAGGTCTGCGGGGAGGGCTCACCTTTCTCATTCGAAGCGGTGGGCTGCTCGTATGTTCCGACAACATCGCCGTCATTGTTCAGATCGAAGCCGGAATGCATCCCCGTATTGCTTTCCCACATGTACGCCCTGTAGCGGATCGGCTCGGCACCCTCGAATTCAACTCTGTTGACATAATTCTCGACGAAGCGAAGCCCGTTCAACCCTGGCTTGGCGTCATCGGGCACACCGTCCACGCCTGGGTGGTCGTATGCGATCTCGTTGATCAGAATCACATTCGGGCGGATTCGCTGGATGATCTCAGCGATCTCGATAAGCCTCGGCTGATCGGTTCGGGCAAGATCGCTCGACCTCACATCCTCGACATTGAATGTCGCGACGCGGATCTGTGAAGACTGGGCACTCGCGAATACCGGCTGCAGAAGAAACAGAATGAACAGGGTTCGAATCATGTGCACATGATACGGATCGCCAGGCTCGATCACAGCCGCTAGAATCGCCCCGATACGCCCTGGTAGCTCAACTGGATAGAGCAGCGGACTTCTAATCCGCAGGTTGCAGGTTCGAGTCCTGCCCGGGGTGCTTTCAAGCTCAGTCGCGATTAGGATTTCGACTTCGATGTCCGTGTGCTGACACGGATGTCGGGCATCGTGTCAAAGTCTGATCTGAGCCCGCCGGTACGACCAGGGGCCGTCCGTGCAGGCTTCGAAGGCTTGATCTCGACCACTGCATCAACGCGACCAGCGGGTACCCGTTCACGAACAAGCCGCGGCTTCTTGCGGCGAGACTCAGGTAACGGCACAGGATTGCACCAACGGTCAAGCCTCTTGTCGAGTTGCTTCGCTCGTGCGCTTTGGAGGCGCATGAACGCATCGGCACCCAGCAGAATCAGACATGTTGCCGCGAGCGCGTAGGCAATCGGTGTGATCGCAACACCAACAATCAGCCAGAATCCAATCCCAATGACCAGTATCACGCGCATCTAGGAACCCCACCTACAGACTCTGAAGAGGATATAGGGTAAGTCCCTTATCCCGCAGCGAAAAGCGGTGAATCGTGAACACCCGGTTATTTCTGAGACCTGGGCATCGAAAATTGCCCAAGCTCGGGAGGGATCCGTTTGATTCCGCGCCTGACCGCCTTTGATACCGCGTAGTGCAGGGCATCATGAACCCGGTTCTGAACCGCCTCAGTCACCTGGATCTCCCATCTTTCCATCTGAGCTAAGGCGTACATCCAGGCGTGGTATTCCTCAAGACACCTCGGCTTGTAGGTCTCGAAGCCGATTGCGTGGTGACCTATTTCGTGTAGAAAAACCGCTGCTGACATCGGGCCGCGGGGCCTCGGAGATTCGATGAGTCGTGACACTTGCCCATCTTCGTAGGTGAGCTGCCAGGCAACACCACTCGTCGAGCTGCGCCATTTGCGCACACGCACACCATGTTCTTTCAGCATCGATCGGGTCATCACCTCGTAGCGTTCTGAAGCCGTGAGTCTGCTTTCTCGATCCGGCACTCGTTTCTTTGTCTGTATTGCGGAAGGCGCAATCCCGACCGACGCGGACAGCGAGACATCAGTGAACAACTCCAACTGCATTTCACGGATCACGGCTGCAGCACCTGCCCCTGCTCAATCGCCCGGCCTCGCACGAAGTCTGACCAAGCCATGGGTTTCTTACCCGCGGGCTGGATCTCAAGGATCCGAAGAGCCCCTTTGCCGCACGCGACTAGTCCTCGTTCAACATCGATCAGCATCCCAGACACTTGGTCGGTATCGGCTGCGACCGGTTCCACCCTATGAATCTTGATGGGAAGATCACCGAGCCGCACGGTCACCGACGGCCACGGGTTGTACCCATGAATCAGGCAACTGCACCGCTCCGCATCCCAACCAAAATCAATCTTGGCGTCCTGCTTGGAGATCTTTGGTGCCAGCGTGACCAGAGAGGGATCCTGCTCAGTCGGATCGAGTCGGCCTTCCTCGAACTCTTTCAGAGTGCGCAATACTGGTTCAATACCATCCTGGGCGAGCAGGTCGTGCAGTTCGCCAGCAGTCTGGCTGGGTCCGATGGGGCGCTTTGAGACCGCATAAACCACGCCAGCGTCCATCTCTTCAGCGAGCGCAATCACACTCGTACCAGTCTCGGTATCCCCGGCGACCACCGCCGCGTTGATAGGGGCCGCTCCACGCCATCGAGGCAACAAAGACGCGTGCAGATTGATCGCAAACTTCTCTGCAAGGAGTTTCTGGCCGAGTTTCTGGCCGTAGGCGATCACCACCCATGCGTCAGCCTTGATCGCCCGAACCTCATCCCTGATTTCAGACTGGTTGATACGTTCCGGCTTAAACACTGGAATCGAGGGATCGAGATTCTCAGCGGCTTGCCCGATTGGCGTCGACGTCAGCTTCTTCCCTCTGCCGACAGGCCTGTCAGGCTGGGTGACAACGCCGCGCACCGTGTGCTCACGCACAAGCGCTTCAAGGGTTGGGATCCCAAATGCGCCCGAGCCAAAGAAGACGATGTCCAAGCCGTT
>WUAK01000267.1 GCA_009827205.1 Phycisphaeraceae bacterium
GAAGCTCCGCCGTGCCGCCCGCGCGCGTGCCGAGCGCCCCGATCGGGCTGAAGACACCGATGATGAAGTACACAACACTCCCGACGAGCGAGTCTCCTGCTGGCATGGGCGTGCCCACGATCCGGCTCGCGATATAGAAACGACCTGCCATCGCGGCGATGTCCACCATCCGAAGCCCGATCGCCCCCAGCGATTGCCAGAAGCTGCCCAGCATCTCGAGGCCCTCATCGAAGAGGATGAACGTCTCGGAGCGTGTGATCCGTTTGACGAGACCGATCGGTTGTTTGTCTGCGAGCGTCTGAGCAAGCCGCAGCCCACGCTGGCCGCCGATGGTCCTCGCCGCGATGGTGAGCACTCCCGCAGCGATCACAAGCAGGATCGCGAGCATGACGATCCAGAGCGCATCGACCTCGCGCCGCCACACTGCCATCAGCAGAATCGGGGCGACTGTCGCCAGAAGCACGACACCGATCGCGGCGAACCAGGGCCCGATGAGCGGGATCGGGACGCCGTCGCGTTGCCTGTGGATCGCGATCCGCGCCATCAGGCTCAGCTTGAAGGGCAGGTACGCGAGGAACGTCGCCAGCGCGTTGGTCGCAATCATCCCGGTCAGCTGGGTCCGGCGAACCGGGCGCAGCACGAACCAGAACGTCAGCCCGTTTGCGATCACACCGACACTCGAGAGCGCCAATAACGCCACAACCAGATGGAGCGGCGCATCGCGGAGGCTCTGAAGCTGCTCGCGGTTCTCCTCGCTGAACGCGAGTTTGGCGCACCAGGCCAGCAGAACCAGCCCGAGCACGAACCCGAGTAGCTGCACCACAAGCTTGACCATGCTCGGCTTGCGTCTGACATCGATCTCTGGCATGCCCTGTTCTGTCATTTCATCTCAAAGATCAGGTGTCGGCCGCTCGGTTCTCGGTAGATCAGCACCGCCTCTTCTGAGAGCCACCGGGCGATGCTTTCCGGGTCGAGCACCGGGTCAAACCAACCGGATCCGCTTAGCCTCTCGATCTCGCCCGCATCCATGTACACGTGTGTCACACCCTGACCATTCAGCGCTCTGGTCCACCCGCCTGGATTCTCCGGCTCTCGGTCCATGAGCTTAGCAAGTTCTAGTTTGTCCCACGTCGTCGCGTAGACGATCTCCCGGTCGATGTAAAGCGGCGCAGCCCCGCCGACCATCAGCACCTTCGCTTCTGGGGGTAGTTGCGCGTTGATAAACACCGCGGGGGGCATGTCCTGTGGATCCTGGTCAGCGCTCACGGGAGTCGTGAACTGCGAAGCACCGAAGACGGTCACCATGTTCGGCCCGCCGTAGCTGCTCTGCTCGCGCGTGAAGATCACAGCCGTCGTGATCGCGGGGATCAGAACGAGACCAACCCCGGCGACCCGAGCAGCTGAATGCTTGAGCTGGCTGGTCGAAACCGCGACTGCCAGGGCCATCGGCACAAGCATGGGCATCAAGAACCTGCTCTGCACGTGCGTCAGCGCGATCCACGCGGTCAGCTGAATCAGAAGGATGACCACGAGCAGCACCGTGTATCGGCGGGTTGCCCTGAGAAGACCGCCCGCGACCAGTGCAACGAGTGTCATCGGTGCAAGAAGCGACCACTGCTGGTGCATCAGCCCCCTGTGAACCGTCCGGGTGGAAGTCGATGCAGGGTCGTTCGGATCGGGCAGCACGAGCAGCCTGAGCGCATCGAACACAGACCCGCCGAACGTGTGACCCGCTTTGTACCTCGCTGCTTGTTCGGCTGACCAGTGCGCGGTCCCGAACACACCCGTCAATTGAGGAAAGACGGGGTTGCCGCCCGCCATCAAGTTGCGGAGGAGCCAGGGCAGCAGCATGATGAGCCCCCCTGCGCACGCGGGCCAGATGAGCCTGAACCAGAGTCGGCGGTCAGTGGACCAGATGAGCGTGAGCCCCACAGCCGGTGCAGCGAACAGAAGCGCCGTTGGCTTACACCCGCAGGCAGCGCCCACAAGAACGCCCGAAACCAGCCCCCTGCGCATCGGCCTGACCCTGTGCTCCAATGCGGCGACCATCGCCGCTGAGAACAGCGCGATCACTCCCATCTCGTTGTACGCCATCGACCCGGTCACGACAGACCAGGGCGCTGCAAGCACGATTGCTCCTGCGAGCGCACCGCACACGCTCGGAGCCTTCGCGCCCACACGTCGGCAAAGCGACGTGCCAGCAGAGGCGGTCAACATCGCAGCAACAATTGTGATCCACGCGTGCAAGAGCTGGCTCGCGATGAGCGGAGCCCCCTCGGCCTCGATCATCGTTGTCGGTGCACCACCTGCTCCTAGCACGACCGCGACCTGCGCAAACGCGGCTTCCATATACCCCGGCAAGTACGAATAGACGTTGTGCTCAACGGGCCACACCTTGCCCATCCCGATCCAGTCACGCGGAAGCTGGAGGTGGTAGCTCAGAACGTCGTACCCGCCCGCCTCACTCGCCCAGAGCCAACCAGGTGGGCTGCAGGCAGCAACCAGCAGCACACCAACAGCGGGCAACGATCCAAGCCAGGGCAGACTCGGTCGCAGCTTCGCATACTCAGACTTCGTATTGACCAATCTGTGCGCAAGAAGCAGTACACCTACGACCGGGGGCGCGATCGCGATCGGCTGCGCAAAGAGCAGGCCCGACATGCCGAGCAGCTGCGTGACCGTGAGCATCGCGCCGAGCCCAAGCCCCGTCCTGATCGCCCAGACGTGCGACGCGTTCGGCGCGAGCCAGCGCTGGATGGGGACACCAAGCCCGATCGAACCGAGGATGTACGCGAGAGGGAAAACGCTCGCTGTCAGGATCAGATAGATCGCCGAGACGATCGCGGGCAGCCCCCCGGCCTCGCCCACACCCGCGGCCCAGACGATCGAGATCAGGCATCCCACGCCCAGCGCGACAGGCATCCACTGCGCCGAAATGCCGGCGCGGTCGGCTGTCGCTGCGGGTGGTTCGGCCCGATCTGTCATGAGCAGAGTGTACGGCCCGGGCAGCGTATGATTGTGAGATGGACCTCCAGCCGATCCCGGACATGAACGAGACCGACAGCGTGCCCCCGATCTTCGAGCCGCTGTGCGCCGTGTTCCGAAGACGCCTCAAAGCCGATGGTCAGAAGTACACCCCTGAGCGGGCGAGGGTGCTCGACGCCGTGATCCGAATGGAAGGCCCATTCGAAGCCGAGCAGCTCGTCGAGGATCTTCGCGCATCCGGATACCGCGTCAGCAAGGCGACCATCTACCGCACGATCAAGCTCATGCAGGACGCGGGCATCGTTCAACGCGTCCTCGGCGGTGACGATGTGCCACGCTACCAGATGATCTACGGCGCCAAACCAGACGACACCATCGTTCGCGTCGATACCGACGAGGTCATCAGCATCGATATACCCGAGCTCATCGAGCTGCGCGACAAGATCTGCGCCAAGTATGGGCTCAGCCCATCGAGCCACCGGTTCCAGATCTTCGCAACCGGCAACGACGCCTGATCGGGCTCACTCGCCCTGATCGAGATCCGCCTCGTGGATCTCTCTGCTGATCGAGTAGCCGCCCGACATCCACTGATACAGATCCATCAACCTCGCCCGCTCGCTCACGAAGGGCCAGGTCGGGCTGTCGCGGTCAACGGGCTCACCCGTCGAGGGGCAGGTTGTCGAGGTGCGCGACTCCGCTGGGGTGACGAGCGCGAGCATCCCTGGGCGTTCGTTCCACGACGAGGGGAGGTCGAAATCAAACCGACGAATTGTCTCACCCAGTTGTCCGATGCGAATGACTGCTGTGTCATCGGGCATCGCTTCTTCGATGCGCTCGGGCCACTCGACGAACACGATCGACGAACCGCCCACGATCCGCTCCCACCCGATCGAGTCGAGTTCATCCGAACCGGAGAGCCGGTACGCGTCGACGTGCACAACAACTGGTTTGCTTTCCTGCTCGTACTCGTTGGCAATGACGTACGTGGGGCTCGAGACAGCCGAGGGATCCATGCCAAGACCACCGATGACGCTCCGGACAAGCGTGGTCTTCCCGGAACCCAGCTCACCGCGGAGCTCGATCATGTCGCCCGGTCTGAGGACCGCCGCCAGCTGCGCCCCGATCCGGCTGGTGTGCTCACAGGATGTGCTCGTGATCGTTGCCTTCATCGCGTCATTCTTGGCGCCGTGAGTCAGTGGTCCCACCCAAGACCCGATGCGTCGTGCCTGGTGCCATCCCCGTCAATAATGATCACAC
>WUAK01000268.1 GCA_009827205.1 Phycisphaeraceae bacterium
CCGACCGATTCAGCAAACCTGAGAGTGTCGCGCTGGATCGCCTCTACATTCACCCCCTCGGGCTCGACGGTGTAGACCGTGTCATCGCGCTTGTACTTGGCTTCGAAGTCATAGACGCCCTCGGCGGGCTCGATACTCACCAGGGGCAGCGCTTCAAGGTTGCCGTCACGCTCGATGACGGGTGAGGTCACTTCGCGGCCGACAATCATCTTCTCAACGATGACGACTTGCCCAGGGTTCCTCTGAACATCAGCAGACGAAGATTCGAATGCGCGTTCCGCGTCATGTTCGTTGTGGCAGATATAAAGCCCAACACTCGAGCCCTCTAGAGCTGGTTTGATGACATATGGCAACGGCATATCTACACGATCGTTGATATTGAGCAGCTGCGCCGGTGCCGTCCTGATGCCGAGCCTCGCCGCTTCAAGCTTCGCTGCGATCTTGTCCATGCATAGCCGAGCAGCACGCGGTCCACAGCCGACGTACGGCCTGCCGTCTCTTTCGAGGATGTCTTGGAGTGCGCCGCCCTCGCCCCACCTGCCGTGCAAAACCGGGACGATGACATCAGCCTCGACGTGTGCCAGGGAATCGGGGCTCTCGATCAGGTGGAACTTTGCATCGAGCCCCGCGTCGGCGAGCCCCTTCGTGACCGCGGTGCTCGACTCGATCGAGACTTCCCTCTCGGCGTCCGGGCCGCCGCCTAGAACCGCGATCCGACCGGTCATGTGCGTCCCCAGACGACGACCTCGGTTTCGAGCAGGATCTCGTAGCGGTCGTAAACGAGGTCCTGCACTTTCTGGATCAGTCGGAGAATGTCCGACGCGTTGGCTGTATCTGCGGTCTCGATGAAGTTCGCGTGGGTGTTGCTCACGGCACAGGGCCCTGTGGTCAGACCCTTGCCGCCAGCGAGATCGATCATCTTGCCCGCGCTGACTCGATCGTGCGCAGCACCCACGCCTTCGATATCGTGGCGGAGCACCGGATTCCGGAACACACAGCCGCAGGTCTTTGCAGCCAGGGGCTGTGTGAGTTTCTTCTGCGCCATGATGTCCTTGAGCCTTAAACGCGCAGCCTCTGGATCTCCTGGTGTCAGCTGCAATACGACCTCGCTGATCACGAGATCGAACAACCCGCTCGTCCGGTAGGCGTAGCTGATCTGATCGCGAGGGATATCGACGATCTCCCCCTCGGCGTTCACCGCGTGGATCGAGCTGACCACGTCGGCTATCTGCCCGTGCGCACCGCCGGCGTTCATGAAGGCAGCCCCGCCGAGCGTTGCGGGCACACCGATCAAGCCCTCGATTCCAGTCAGGCCCGCGCGAACGCAGGCGTGGATGAGCTTCGACAGATCTGCACCGCCCCCTGCTCGAACGACGCCCGTAGATTCGTTGATCTCCACAGCTCGGAACACCGGCTGGTCGAGTTTGACGACCAACTCACCCACCCCCTCGTCAGCCACGAGTAGGTTCGCGCCGTCGCCGAGCACGCGCATGTCAGGCTCGGCTACCTTGCACGCGCATAGTTCTTCGATCGATGACGGACGCGCGAGCCGGTCCGCACCGCCGCCAACGTTGAACCATGTCGGGATCGGAGCGTTGAGTTCGATCTCTGGGAGCGCCTGTGTCTTGCTCATCACACACCCACCGCTGATGTGTTGGGCGAGGGAGCACGTTCCATGAATGAGCGTGCGATTGTCCAAACCGGACCGGCGCCCATGACAACAAGCAGGTCCCCCGCGCGGCAGGTCTCTTCGACCTGCTCGACGATCGCGTCGAAAGGATAGAGGTGCATCGCGCGAGTGCCACGAGACCTGAGTCGGTCGACGAGATCGCCAGCGGAAACCTTCTGCTTTTCGGCCTCTGAATCTCGCACAAAGTAGATGTGCGGCACGATCACAACATCCGCCTGCCCGAACGCGGCAGCGAAATCATCGAGCAGGAAACGTGTCCGCGAGTGCTGGTGAGGCTGGAACACACACACGAGCCTGCCGCCCTTGTCCTGCGGGCGCTCGTGCTGGCGCAATGCTCGGAGCGTCATCTCGACCTCGGTCGGGTGGTGGCCGTAGTCGTCGTAGACCCGGACGGAGCCGCCCTCAGGCATAGGCCTGTCACCGAGCAGTTCGAGTCTGCGCCCGATGCCCTTGAATGTCTTGAATGCGCGGACGATCGATTCACGATCAGCGCCGAGTGATTCGGCGAGCGCGAACGCCATCGCCGAATTGAGCGCTGAGTGATCGCCAGGCATCGGGCACGTGTATTCGGCAGCGAAATCTGACTTGTAGCTGATCTTGACGCGGCGAGACTCAGGATCGAACGAGACCGACCAATCGGCAGCTGGATTGAAACCGATCGTCTCGATCTCACACTCGAGACCGCTGGTCACATCGCGCCGGTGAGCGTTATCGTGGCCGATAATGATTTTGCCACCCTTGCCCGGCCTGTCTGAGGCAGGCGGGATGAGCTTGGCGAACTCATGGAACGCCTCGACGACTGCGTCGATCGAGCCGTAGATGTCGAGATGGTCGGCTTCGACGGAACCGATGCCGGCGATCCTTGGTGCAAGATTGTGGAAGCTGCGGTTGAACTCACAAGCCTCTGCGAGGAGCAGACCCGGCTGGCCCTGAAGCGGCCCTTCAGGCACGAGCGTGGAACCGAGCCTGAACCCGGTCGCGTTACCCTTGTTGTCTCGCAGATGCGGGCAGTTGGCGCCGACGATCACGGTCGGGTCGAGCCCGGCTTCAATGAGCGCTGCCGAGAGCAGAGCGGTGGTCGTGCTCTTGCCGTGCGTACCCGCCAGAGCGACACCCGACATGCACCGCATGGTCTGACCGAGCGCCTCGGCATAAGTGAACACGGGGATGCCCCTGCGATCGGCCTCGAGCTTGAGCGGGTGACTCGGGGGTACAGCAGCAGACGCGACGACGGAGCCGCAATTGGCCGGCAGTTCAACCGGGGTGTCCCCCAGTGCGACGCAAAGGCCCTCGTTCACGAGCGCATCGGTCGTTGGACTGGCAACGGAGTCGGTACCCGCGACCTCGACGCCTTGGGCGTGGAGCAGGCGAGCAAGGCCCGACATGCCGCAGCCACCGATCCCGATCATGTAGCACGATCCGTTGGCAGCAGCGAGAGATTCAAATCCGATGTTGATAGGTGTGTTCGACACGGCATGAGAGTATCGGTCACAGGCTGTCAATTACGCCAAGCTGCGAGGTTTATGCACAACCGACAGCCTGCCTGCTACCCTTCCGACAATGGAACCACCTGCACTGCCTTACAAACTGGCGACACTCTGCGACCTGCGCGACGACAAAGGTCGCATCCTTCTCCTCCACAGACTGCGAGCGCCCAACAAGGGACTCTGCTCCCCAATCGGAGGGAAGCTGGAAATGTCCACTGGTGAATCCCCCGCACAGTGCGCACAACGGGAGATCCGTGAGGAAGCCGGGCTTGAGATCCCGCTCTCGAGGCTTCACCTGATGGGCCTGATTTCTGAGCAGGCGTTCGAGGGGAAGGGCCATTGGCTGCTTTTCTACTACCGAGTTCTTGGCCCAGTCGCGCTGGAACCCCATGACATGGACGAGGGTCGGCTCGAGTGGCACGCGCCCGAAGAACTGGATTCCCTGAAACTCCCTGAAACGGATCGCAAGGTCATCTGGCCGCTCGTTCGTCGCCACGAAGCGACGGGGCCCGACGGCCGTCCTGGGTTCTTCGCGGTCCACGTGGATTGCAGGGACGACGAGATGACATGGAGCGTCGAGGAGCAGTTCGACCCCCCGGCTCACCCCCGCGCAGACCTCACTGGGCTGATCTAGAGCTCAGGGAACGTGTTTCAGCGTGTATGTCGTATACTTGCACATGATGCGGAATGCTCAACGGACTGAGCGGGGTGAGATTTTGGCTTGGCTGGTGGCCTCTGTACTAGGGCTGTTGTCTGTACTCACACCTTCGGCAGCACTCGCCCAGATCACACCCGTTGCGGTTGCCGCCAACCGCCAAGCAGACCGCGTCGCGATCATCCCAATCCATGAGCCGATCGACAGGGTGACCGCCTACAGCGTGAAACGCAGGATGGAGCTGGCGATCCAGGGCGGTGCACAGGCGCTCGTATTCGATATCAACACCCCTGGCGGCGAGGTGCCCGCGGTTCTTGAGATTTGCGCCGCGATCAAGAGTTCTTCGGTCCCGAACACTGTGGCTTGGATCAATCCCGAGGCTTACAGCGGCGGCGCGATCA
>WUAK01000269.1 GCA_009827205.1 Phycisphaeraceae bacterium
GGTCGAGCATGGTTTCCTGGATGCCTTCGACGGAGAGCAGGGTGTCGGCGAGGATCTCAAGACCCTTGTTGAATTCCTCGGGTGTGAGGATGTCGATGTCCCAGCCGGTCAGTCGAGCAGCGAGGCGGACGTTCTGACCGCGCTTGCCGATGGCGAGGCTGAGTTGGTCGTCGCGGACGACGACAGTTGCGCGGCCCAGTTCGAAGCAGAGGTTGACCTCCTGGATCTCAGCAGGCTTGAGCGCGTTCTGGATAAGGATTTGGCTGGACTCGTTCCAGCGGACAATGTCGATCTTCTCGCCGTTGAGCTCATCCACGATGTTCTTGATGCGCGAGCCGCGGACACCCACGCAGGCGCCGACGGCGTCGACCCTCGAGTCGATGGATGCGACAGCGATCTTGGTGCGGTATCCGGCTTCTCGAGCGAGGACCTTGAGCTCGATGATGCGCTCTGAGACCTCGGGGACTTCGACTTCGAAGAGGCCCTTGATGAAGTCGGGGTGTGCGCGGCTGATGACGATCTTGACCTGCGAGCCCTGCTCGCGGACATCAAGGATCAGGCACCGGACGCGCTCGCCCGCGTTGAACTGCTCTCCAGGGATCTGCTCGGAGCGTGGCATGAACGCCTCTGCGCGGTCGATCGTGGCGACCAACGCGCCGCCCTCGTAGCGCTGGGCGGTACCAGTCACGATTTCGCCGATCCGACCTGAGAACTCATCGAGGATGGAGTTGCGCTCGTCGTCGCGGAACTTCTGGATCATGACCTGCTTGAACGTCTGCGCGCTGATCCGGCCCAGCTCGTCTGGTGGGATCTCAAGCGGCTCGCCGTGGCGGTGGAGCACGAACTGACCGGTCATCTGGTCGAACTCGCAGGTGAACTCGTCGGTGTCGATGGTGCCGAAGTACTTGCGGACCGCGGACAGCATGGCCTGCTCGAGGTCATGGATGAGAAGAGATCTGTCGATGTTTCGATCACGTGCGATCGAGTCCAGAATCCGCATGATTTCCTGAGGGTTCACTTTTGAACCTCCGTCAATGGACGGCCTCGTACCGCCCGAGATTGTCTGAATGTCGTCGAGACGCGTCTCGACAAAGAACACAACAAGGCCACGAACGCTCTAGAACACGTCCGTGGCCTCTCGGAGGCGAGTGGACCGATCACATCTGATCCGTCCGTTCAGCATGGCTTAGGTTCAGCTCATGCACCGCTCCGAGGGGCACACCCTTGCCAGCCAATAGCTCTGGCCGGAAAGGGAAACAACTCAAGGCCTGGGCCAACGCGGCTCCGGGCACGCAGAACAGTAGTCAGCCCATCAGGGGTAGGCGAATATCCGGGGTTGGGATTCCAATGCGGGAGGGGGCTTATCTAGTCCCCAGAGGAGGCAGAGCTGGGCGATTCTGGCTGGCTCTGGGGCTTGCCGGGCGAGCGTTCGCCTCGCTCGTAGCCTGCGAGAACTTGCAGAGCACGCTTTCCTTTGACCTTGCCCATGGTGGCCCAGAACTTCTTCTCTCGCTCGACCCGAATCTGGACTGGCTGCATCGCGGGCTTCTCGGTCACGATGAGATCACCCGGCTGGAGATTGAGAAGGTCGCTCATGGTCATGGTGGTCTCGGCGAGGATGCCGGAGACTCCAACCGATGCTCGGTTGAGCGACTTTCCGAGCCTTGATTGGAGCTCGGTGTCCTTGGTCTGATCGCTGACGGCGAACCAGCTCTGTGCGGCCAGGTCGTCCATGACTGGTTCGATCACGTTGTATGGGATGCACAGGTTCATGGTGCCTGCGCGGTTGGACATTTTGATTTCAAATCCGACAACCACGACGACTTCGTTCGGTGGGACGATCTGGACGAGTTGCGGGTTGCTCTCGGAGGCTGAGATGTTGAACACGAGCTGGCGGATGCCAGACCAGGCTTCGCTGAGCGCTTCGAGCCCTCGCTGGGTGACGTTGCCGATGAGGTTGGTCTCGATGAGCGTCATCGGGCGCTGGGGTATGAAGAGATCCTGGGTGGTGCCGCCCAGGAGCCTGTCGATGATGGGGTAGATGATGAGCGGGCTGATCTCGAGGCACATCTGGCCTTCGAATTCGTCAGCCTGGACGAGGTTGAAGCTGGTTGGGTTGGGGAGGCTTGTGATGAACTCGGCGTAGGTCATCTGCTCGCAGTTTGCGACCTTGACCTCGACGATGGTCCTGAGAAAGCCCGAGAGGGAGGCGCCGAAGTTCCTGGCGAACGCCTCGTGGAGCGTCTGGAGTGCGCGCATCTGGTCCTTTGAGACGCGCTCGGGGCGTTTGAAGTCGTAGGGCCGGACTTCGACGGACTCGCCGTGCCGGCGGTGCCGGCTGAAAATCTGGCCTTGGACGGCTTCTTCTTCGACCTCGCCGGTATCGACAGCGTTGAGGAGTGCGTCGATCTCGTTTTGTTCGAGGACATCTGTCATGGCGCAGCGGGTCTCCGGGTGTGGGCGAGGGCCTAATTGGAGTTATCGGGGCGTTTGGATATCTGGCTTGAGATAGGCCCAGTTGGGCTGCAGGCGGAACAATCGGGATGCCTGGGGGTGTTGTGTGTTGGCGGAGCGATTAGGCTCAGAGGATGCCGGGCTCAGGCTTATATAGAGGATTGCGAGCGATGCGAACTCTGATGATGGTTCTGATCGGGATGCTGGCGTGGGCGGTGCCTGCCTCGGCCCAGGTCTCCAAGGGGGATCCGTTCGGCGGTTTCGATGACACGCCGGTGGTCGCCGTCTCAGCGAAGGTCTCTGGTGATGCGTTTGTACCGGGCCAGCGGGGGTTCCTGGTCGTGGTTCTGGACCACGGCGAAGAGTTGCACTCTTGGCCCTCTGCCGACCAAGATGTGCTCAAGCCTCAGAACGATGAGTTTGCGCTACGAACTGAGATCGGTGTGCAGGACGCGCCGGAGTTTCTGACCTTCGGTCCTGTGCAGTGGCCTGAGCCTGCGCTGGCGAAGGTGCCAGATGTGACCGGTGCAGAGTTATCGATTGAGGACTACACCTACAAAGGGCGTGCTCTTGCGTATGTGCCTTTCATAGTGTCAGGAGATGCACCGGTTGGGGATGTGAGTCTGCCTGTGTCTGTGTTCTTGCAGGCGTGTGATGAGACACAGTGCTACATACCTCAAAGTGAGGTTGTGCGGGTTGAGTTCGCTGTCGCCAGTGAGGTGTCAACCGGACAGCGGGTAGATCCTGACTTCGATGGTTTCGATGCAGCTGTCTTTGATCGCGATTGGGCGGGTGCAGCGCAGGCTGGTGAGCAAGCAGTTGCTGGTGAGACTGAGGGTTCAGCAGATGATGGAGGCGATGTTGCTTCGATCCCGGGCGTGAAGTTTCTCGGGCTGGTAGAGCTGCCTGCTCCCGGTTCGCCTCTCTTTCTAGTTGCGATTGCCTTGTTCGGAGCCATCGGCGGGTTTGTGCTCAATCTGACGCCCTGTGTGCTCCCTGTGATTCCGATCAAGATCATGACGCTCACGCAGCCCGCGGGTGAGAGCCGAGCACGCGCGGTGGTGCTAGGGACGTGGATGGCGCTCGGGGTCGTCGTGTTCTGGTCGGCGTTGTCGATCCCTGTTTTGACCATCAAGGGGCTTGCGGATCCATCGGTGATCTTCGGTATCTGGTGGCTGACGGGCGGGATCGGTGTTTTGATCATTGTGATGGCTGCTGGCTTGATGGGGATGTTCAACATCTCGTTGCCGCAGACCGCGTACAAGGTGAACCCGAAAGCTGACAACGCGTTCGGTTCGTTCCTGTTCGGTGTGATGACTGCGGTGCTGGGTTTGCCTTGCTTTGGCTTTGTCGTTGGCGCACTGCTGCCCGCGGCGACCACAGCGGGATCGCTGACTGTGGTCGTTGTGTTCGTATCGCTCGGTGTGGGGATGGCGTTGCCGTACCTCGTGCTTGCGATGTTCCCGGGACTATTGAAGAAGGTGCCCAAGACTGGGCCTGCGAGTGATCTGGTCAAGCAGGTGATGGGTCTGCTTCTGATGGCGGCGGGTGCGTATTTCATTGGAGCGGGTTTGTTGGCGCTCGTTGCAGAGAGGCCTTACCTTGCGAAGGTGCTGCACTGGTGGACGGCGGGCCTGTTCGTGGCGTTTGCTGGTGTGTGGCTCGTGTATAAAACGATTCGGATCACACCAAAGGCATTGCCGAGAGGCATGTTCTCGGTGGTTGCCTTGCTGCTTGCTGCTGGGGGTGTGCTGGTTGCGCAGAACCAGACAGGCC
>WUAK01000270.1 GCA_009827205.1 Phycisphaeraceae bacterium
TGACGCTTAAGACGCTCCAGGTGCTCAACGAGAAGGGCCGCCTCTCGCACCTGATCCCGATCGTCGCCGCTCTTGATGTGATCGTGCAGCGCGAAATGGGCCGGGTCGAGGTTGATCTGTACACCGCCGCACCCGTTGATTCGGGTGAGCTCGCAAAGATCAAGGATCAACTCAACACCTCGCTCGGCAAGGAAGCGGTCGTTCACCCGTACACCGACCCGTCGATGATCGGGGGTGTTCGGCTCCAGATCGGCGACACGCTCATCGACGCCTCTCTGCAGACACGTCTCCGCAAGATGCGCGACCGCCTCGCGGAAGAAGGCACCTCATCACTCCGCGCAGCTGCCCAGCGTGCGATCGACGACTCGGTTTCTGAATAACCCAACACACTGACCCCCCGCCGCATCAAGGCGCCAGAGGAGCGGATCACCATGGCCAAGAAGACCGTCGAAGCCGTAGATGTTGCCGGTAAGCGTGTCCTGATCCGTGTCGACTTCAACGTCCCGCTCAAGGGCGGCGAGATCACCGACGCACGCCGGATCGAAGCAGCACTCCCGACGATCAAAAGCGTGATCGACCGCGGCGGCAAGGCCGTCCTCATGAGCCACCTCGGTCGCCCCGAGGGTACAGGCTACGAGTCCAAGTACTCGCTCGAAGTCGTGGCCAAGAAGCTGAGTGACTTACTCGGCAAACCGGTCGGCTTCCCGAGCCAGGACTGCACCGATGACGCGGCTGCAAACGCCGTGAACTCGATGGCTGATGGTGACGTCGTTCTCCTCGAAAACCTCCGCTTCCACAACGGTGAAACCGAGGGCCTCAAAGATCTTTCTGTGAAACTCGCAGCGCTCGGCGATGTTTATGTCAACGACGCCTTCGGCACATGCCACCGCCCGCACGCTTCGATGCTCGGCGTGCCGCTCGCGATGGAAGGCAAGCCCCGCGTGGCGGGCTTCCTCGTCGAGAGAGAGATCAAGTACCTCACCGACGCGATCAAGACACCTGAAAAGCCCTTCGTGGTTGTGCTGGGCGGCGCCAAGGTCTCGGATAAGCTCGCCGCGATTGAGCACCTGCTGCCTATGGCGAATTCAATCCTCGTTGGCGGCGCCATGGCATACACATTCCTGAAAGCACAGGGCAAGGATGTGGGCGATAGCCGAGTCGAGACAGGCAGGATCGACGACGCCAAGCGTGCTATAGACCTTGCCGCGAAGCTCGATTCCGAACTCTACCTCCCTAAGGATCATGTCTGCGGCAAGGCCTTCGACGAAATGGGCGGCGGCGACATCGAGATCTGCGGCGAGCACATCAAAGACGGCTACATGGGCCTGGACATCGGACCGAAAACCCAGAGCGAGTACAACCACGTCATCCACCAGGCCAAGACCGTGGTCTGGAACGGACCGATGGGCGTGTTCGAGTGGAGACCCTTCAAGGTCGGTACCGAGCAGGTCGCCAAGGCCATCGTCGAAGCGACCAGCAACGGCGCAACGTCCATCGTGGGCGGCGGCGACTCCGCTGCTGCGATTGAGAAGTTCGGGCTCGCCGATCAGGTCAGCCACGTCTCGACCGGCGGTGGCGCGAGCCTCGAGATGCTCGAGGGCAAGAGCTTCCAGGCAGTGGAAGTCCTCGACGACGCCTGAACCGATAGGCAAGCATGCACACCGATTACCTCGGAGCCGGTGACTCGCCGCGACCGATCCTCAGGGATCTCGCGCTGCTGACGATCCTGTGCGCGATCGTGAACACCATCGGGCTCACCGATTTCGGTGTCGCGAATTGGCAGGAATCGATCCGCCTTGTCACAAGCCAGGACATGCAAGACCGGGGCGACTGGATCGTCCCCACGATCAACGGCGAGCCTTACCTCAGGAAACCCCCACTCGTCTACTGGTGCACGCTCACACTCGCGGAAATGACCGGCTCCAGAGTTTCGTTAGGGCACCTGCGCCTGACCGTCGCAATCTTCGGCTGGCTCAGCGTGATCATGACATACCTCGCGGGACGTTCCATCCTCTCGACCGAGCCCGGCTGGACACTCAAGCGCGCAAGCCACGCCGCCTGGTGGGCTGCGCTCTTTCTGGCGACAGGTGTCCTTCACGTGCGCATGTCTCGCACAGGCGCGATCGATGTCGCGGCGACGCCCTTTGTCATCGGCGCTGTTTGGGCTGGATTCATCTCATGGCGCACGTCGACCGGCTGGCAACTCCGCATGGGGCTCTTTGCACTCGCTGCGTTGATGGCAGCAGGCGCGGCGCTCGTCAAGGGTCCTCCAACCGTGCTCGCGATTTTCTGCCCGCTCGTAGGTGCTCTTGGCTGGCTCGCCTCGAAGAATTCTGAGGACAAACAAAGACTCTCGCTGACTGTTGCAGTCGCTTCGTTCCTCGTTGTGATTGCGCTTCAGGTCTTGCGGATCGAAGAGTTCCGTGATGTCCTGGGCATGCTCGCGGGCGCACTGGGGACAGCTTACCTTCTCGCTTTGCTGTCTGGCCTCTTGTGCACGAATGCTCGGACAAGCCTGCAAACACTCTGGAGCAGCCAACTCGTTGCGATCTCTCTCGGAGCGATCGCATCGGTCGCAATCTGGTCGAAACTCGTCGCCGCCCGGATCGGGGTAGATTTCGTGAGCGCGAACGCGTCCAAGGAGATGAGCGACAACATCGACATCTTCCGTCCCTCATCGGCGGCGCAGCTCATCGAAGCCACAAGCTACGGAGCCGGGCTCGGATCGCTCTGGGCGTTCGGAGGTGCGTGGGCGCTGATCTCAAGGCGCGAACGTATGACGCCGGGACTCGCGATCATCGCCGCCTGGGTGGGGGTCACACTGGTCGCGTTCGCCGCGTTCAGTACGGGCTCAGGCAGGTACATCACCCCGATGTGGCCCGGTGTCGCTCTGCTCGGCGCGGTCGGCTGGATCAGCTATCGCGACAAACCCGGACGCAACTGGTATGTGCCCACTACATACGCGGTGATTCTGATCCTCGCGATCGTGCAAGCATGGTGGTACGCCGACGGCAGGAACCGATTCGAATCCAATCACAGCCCACGCGATTTCATGACCGAACTCGCAGCGCGCCAAGACATTGACAGGGAACGGGTCGCCGCGTGGGGATTCTGGAACGGCGCGCTGACCACAGACCTCGGACATCACGTTGTTGCGATCGATCGACGCGACTTCCCGATCCACTCACCCTCCGGCATGATCCTGCTCGACGAATTCGTCGACTTGGTCAGAGAAGACGGCCAGAGCTGGGTCCTGCTCGTCTCACACCCGGGCTGGTCCGACAGAGACATCCCACAACCGCCGATCGAGGTTCAGCAGCTGGGGCTCACTGCGGAATACATCCCAATCAACGCCCGATATGGTGAAAAGAAGGGCAGGCATGAGGTGCATGCATTCCGTGTTTCCCCCTGATTCTGGCCCGAAATGCCGGGTGCTGCAGCCAGATCATGTATTTCGCCGAACCCGTATGTATGACAGGCACGGACCGGTCAAGCCTAGACTCGGGTGTGGCAGGCACCATCTCCCCCCATACCCGTCAAAGCGGCTCGGCGACAGACCTCTCGGTCGTCGTTCCGATGTACCGTGAAGCCGACCGGATCGGGGCGACTCTCGACGATCTCATCGGGTTTCTTACAGGTTGGAACCAGACCAGCGAAATCATCCTCGTTGACGACGGCAGCCCCGACAACACTGTCGATGTCGTCACGCCTTATCTCAGCGACAAGCCGCGAGGCATGCTCCACCGCATCAGACTCGTTCGCCTTGAGAGCAACCAAGGCAAGGGGGGCGCAGTCCGTGCTGGTCTCGCCAAATCCGAGGGCAGCATAGTGCTGATGATGGACGCCGATAACGCGGCGACCATTCACGAAATCGAGAAACTCCTGCCCGCGTTGGATACGAACACGGGCATCGTCGCCGGCTCGCGAGCACTCACGGATTCTGATGTTGAAGCCGTCAAGTTTCGGGCGCTTACCGGGCTCGTCTTCCGCGCAGCCCTCGCGGCTCTCGGGATGAACGTCATCAGAGACACGCAGTGCGGATACAAGCTCTACTCACGCGATGCCGCCAGGGTTCTTGCCGAACACTCGACCGAGAACGGTTACATCTTCGATCTTGAACACATGCTGCTTGCAAAGCGAGCCGGGCTCAACATCGAAGAACGCGGGATCAAGTGGCGCCACGTTGACGGCGGCCAGGTCCACGCCGGAAGCGG
>WUAK01000028.1 GCA_009827205.1 Phycisphaeraceae bacterium
CCACCCAACACAAACGTGTCGCGAGAACGGCCCTTTGTCTTCGCTTCGCCAGCGGCGAGGTGATCGGTCACCTCCCGGTTTGCACGACGAAGAACAGCAGCGGCGTAGCGTGCGCCGGCGCGCACACTCTGCTTGTTCTTCGGATCGTACGAGATATCCGAGTCGGTCACACCCGCCTTGTAAATCACGGCATGACGCTTGCCCGAACGCTTCGAACCGGCGGGCTGGATCACACCGCTCCGAGCCATCTGCTCAATGTGCGCATAGAGCGATGTCTGCGAACGACCCATGCCCTTGGCAATCTCGGACACCGTGTGCGGGCCGTGACCCTTCAGATAAGACCAAATCTCACGGCGTACCGGCGAGGCAACGATCCTGTGGACGTCCACCTTCCCGGCACTTATCTTCCTTTTCACTTTCTTTGCCATACATAACCCTCTTCTGTTGGCAGTCCCCTGTCCACAACTGTTTGTGAACGAGGGAGATAATAGGCCTTCTGAAAGTAGATATTCCGATTACCCGGCACCTAGAGAGCCAACTACAATTCATAATTACAAACAACGTCTAAAACCAGGAAAACCCCTGGCATAAACAACGACCTACTGACTCCCGCTCGTCTGACGCGTTGAGGTGTGGCTCCAAACAGAACCAGATCGTTTTGTACATCACCTATCTCATCAGAAGTAATGTGCAAAGAATGATGCACCCTATATACAACTATCCAGAAGGCCTTAGTGCGCATGAGGCAGATTCGAAATCACATAACGCGCATCGCACGCAAACAAACAACGCACATTTGGCCTTTCTTCCAAGCCCGACAAAACCAGACTCTCTCGAACGCGTACAACCCATTGTGGTGCACAACAAACAGAATGCGACTTCACGGATTATCTTTGAGTCGCCCGACATCCGCTTCGGTCTCTGGGAATGCCCACCCGAGAGCCAGCTCTGGTCTATCGAGAACACAATTGGCCCGGCACCTGTCATCGCGCTGCCCTGGACCGCGGTCGTCATCGACAGGAACAACAGATCCCGGTCGCTGATGGACCCGAACTCTGTCGCTTACTACTGCCCAAACGAGTTATACAAGAGACAACTCGCCTCAACCAAAGGGGATTTGTGTGGCTTTGTCTCGCCGTCTCTGCCGCTGCTCACAACCATTCTTGAAGAAGCAGGACTTGACACAACCAACAATTCGACGCCATTCAAGGTTGGCCCGGCTGTCTCTTGGGCGACCGCAGCGCACCACAAGCTCGCAAGGCTTATTACCGATAACAACCCGCCGCCAGACCTGGTCACAGAATCTGTGCTGATAGAGATCGCCAGAGAGACAATCCTCGCGGCTGCATCAAACTCTCGACGCAAGCCGCGCCAATACAGAAGCGGCTCGACCGCACGCGCCCATACAGATATCGCAAACAGGACGAGGGAGGTCTTGGCCCGCTCAGTGTCAGACACCGCCGCCGAGCAGGTGCGGCTCGAGGATCTCTCCAGGCAGGTTCATGTCTCAACCTACCACCTCTGCCGGATCTTCAAGCAACAAACCGGAGAGTCGATCGCCCAGCACTACTTGAGACTCCGGCTCAGGACCGCGGCAGCCCGCTTGGCGTGGTCTGATCACACCATCACCTCGATCGCGCACGACTTCGGGTTTGCGAACCACGCACACTTCACCACCGCCTGGAAAGCCGAATTCGGCTATCCCCCAAGCGCCCTCAGAAGTACCGATATGTGCTTCAACGACCGAGCAAGAAACTGAAAGACACAAACACTCCTCACATGTAGCTTCTGGAATTCGTGGGGACCACCGCCCATACCAGGAGCAACATCATGTCAGTACGTACCCCCCTTCCAACTACACATGCCGCATGCCTGTGCACCCTAATCGCAGCTGCTTCCGGGCAGGCTCAGTTCCTGGAGCCAGGATCCCAGGCTTTACACGAATTCATCGGCGTCGGCGGGTTTGGGTGGGCCGCATCCGAACTACGCGATATCACAGGCGACGGAGTCATGGAATCGATGATCAGCGCCGTCAACGCATCGGGAGGTACTATCTCTCTCTTCAACAGCGCTACAGGCGACCTCCTCCACGAATTCAAAGGCACAGACTTCGGCGTGAACGGCCTTGGGTACGCGCTCGCAGACGCCGGCTTCGTTGACGGCGACAACATCCCAGATATCGTGGGCGGCGCCCGCTCCACCGGAGCCGTGCTCATTTTCAGCGGCAGCGACTACTCCCTCATCCACCAAGTCAACCAGATCAACCCGGGCGAAGCGCTCGGACACGCCGTAGCGGGAGTGGGCGACATCAACAACGACGGCGTTGACGACGTTATCGCAGGAGCGCCGCTCTACGACCCGCCCTCGGGGAACAACACCGGCCGCGTTTCTGTCATCTCCGGCGCAGACGGCTCCATTCTCGAAACAGTCGACGGCGAAGACGCGGGCGATCAGTTCGGCACCGCGGTCTCTGGAGTAGGTGACATCACGGGCGACGGCGTGTGCGACTTCGCCGTGGGCGCACAAAACGCGGGGGCTACCGCCAAGGGAGGCGTGTTCGTCTACAACGGCGCTACGCGCGAACTGCTCTTCCCTCGTATCGACGCCGAATCAACAGGAAGCAACCTAGGCCAGTTCTTCGTCGGGCCCGCGGGCGACGCAAACGCCGACGGCACACCAGATGTCTATGCAGGTGACTTCGGTGATTCTGCGCTCGGAGGCAGCACCGGACGCTGCTACGTCATCTCCGGCGCCACCGGGCAGGTTCTCTTCACCCGCACCGGCACCACCTTCCTGCAAGGCCTCGGTTGCGGCAGGCTCGCCGGCGACATCAACAACGACGGACACGACGACATCGTCGTAGGAAGCTATATCTCCCGAGACGCAGCGAACAACGCCGGCAAGATCGATGTCTTCTCCGGTGCCGACGGATCCATCCTGAGGACAGTCACCAACACCGTTGCCGGGTACCAGTTCGGATTCGACGCCGTCGGCATCGGCGACGTCAACGGCGACAACCTCATCGACTTCCTCGTCGCCGCCGGGGGCCAGAACCGCGCATTCATAGTCAGGGGCGAACTCTACTGCCTCGCCGACGTGAACCAAAACGGCGCCGCCGAGCCCACCGACTTCAACGCCTGGGTCGCCGCCTTCAACGCGGGAGACCGCAAGGCCGACCAGAACCGAGACGAGTCCATCACCCCGAGCGATTTCACCGCCTGGATCGACAATTACAACACTGGCTGCCCCTAAGTTCAGCAAACAGTCTTTCTCTAGGGAACCAATCGACAGTCTCGGTATCATAAAGGTACGGAGGCTATCTCTATGTACATCGCCATACTCGCTCTCGTACTCGCCGCGGCGCAACCCGCCTACAACCAATACCAGCCTGAATTATCGAGCTCACAGATTCAAGAACTCGATTTAGAGGGCTCACTTCTCAACCCCCTCGACTTCCATAAGCCAGCGCTCGATTGCCCCGATATCCTCGACCGCGTTGCGCGAAACCAGATCCGATTTCTAGAGCGTGAATCACACCACTACCTCATCCTGCCCAACGGCGACGCTATCGACGCATACCGTGCCCTCGCACTGAGAGATATCGAGAACCGCATGAGATCGCTCAGTTCGGTGGCGCGTCAGAGGTTGGAACGCGAGTATGAAGAACTCGCTCCGTGGGGTGAGCTCGCTGTTGAATTTGAAGACGGTTCCATCAGCTACAACCCCGACGACATCAACTCCGCGGGGGAAGGCGACACCGTCTACGAGTTTACGAACCTCCCACCGCTCTATGAACTCCCGATCTCGCCCCAGGCCGGCACGCTCGCTAGCTTCCCGATCCTCGGCTCTCGCGAAGATTCACCCGAAGCCCTCAACTTCGACGTAATCAGCCAAACGGATCACTGGCTCATCGGCTACGTCACCCAAGACAGCACCAGGGTCTCGCAACGCATCGCCGTTCATAGGCAGGGTGCCAAGCTGCGCCTCAACCGGCTTGACCGGTCCTGTGTGCTCTGGCCACTCGAAAGAACCGCCGAGAGCAGGCGCGAGTACTTCGATCGCGCTCCACTACCCCTCTACATCGCGCTTGATGTTGAGGGCATCCGCGCCACGCCCGCCGAACTCGCGTGCGCCGCCGAGCAGGGGCAGGTTGCGTTACGAAACCACATCCCTTCATCAGAGCGGACCCGGAACGTGTCCAGGACCACCGAATCAACCGACGGATCACTCTTCTCCAATCGATCAAGAACGTACAGCCCGTGGCTGCAATCCATCTCTTGGCGCAGCACACCTGTCAACCTCCGTATCACGGATTACGACACGCACCAGTCACGGATAGCCGACAGACTCTCTCGCCAGAGCTCTCCAGAGCGAGACCAGACTGAGGCCCCAAAGGCAACCCACAAGCTCAAGCTCTCAGACGGCAGAGTTCTCACCGGCATCCTCGGCACAACCACCGCCGAAGCCGTCATCAACTTCACTGTCGTCGTGGGAACCATCCAGCAAGAAATGAGCTTCAAACGCCGCGACGTTCTGTCTATCGAGCTGATTGAGGACAACTAGACGAGAACGCCAGCCCTACCCTTGGTCCATGGACACCATAATTGAGTACCTGTTTCAGTACTACGGCACAGACTGGCTCGCCGTCATTTGTATGTGCACCTATCTCTGGCGTGTTGGCAACAAAAAACGAGACGCCTTCATCTGGGGCGCGCTCAGCAGCGCCTTCTTTGTTGCGCTCAACATCATGATCGACTCGCCGCCCGGAATTATCTTCAACGCTATCTTCATCCCGCTCTATGTCCGCGCGTTCGTCAAGTGGGCGACCCACAACTCCGGGCAAGAGCAGCAAGCCGCGTAAAAGCAACTCGACCCCCGCAGAACGCGAGGGCCGAGCATGACTTCTAAACTGGCAGATTTTCGTCTTACACGACCTGCAGCACTTCCATCGCAGCCTGCTTGATGTGCTGCGCCGTCAAGCCGCACATCTCAAGCAGCTCGTCCGGCGTGCGTGCGCTCTTGGGGATCTCGCGAACGTGCAGCTGCTCGAGCTGGAACGCGTCGCCCGCACGCACCATCGCGTCGGCGATCGCCGAACCCATCGAGCCGCCGTAGTTGTCCTCGACGCTGATCACGTAGCCGTTGTTCTGCGACAAGATGTCCATCAGCTTGTCCTCGTCGAAAGGCAGCGAGTACATATCAACGAGCGTCGCGCTCACGCCCGCCTCGTCGAGCAGGTCCACCGCGCGGTTCGCCTCGTGCACCATGTAGCCCGAGGCGCAGATCGCGATGTCCCGGCCCTCGGTCAGCACCTCCATGCCCCCCAGGTTGAACGCCGTGTCGTCCGAGTAGATGAACTCTGTGTCAGGGCGAACCGTCCGCATGTAGCACGCGCCCTCGTACTCAGCCATCGCCTGCGTCAGCGCGTAGGCCGCGTACGCGTCGGAAGGCTGGAGCACATAGCACGCCGGGTTGCCCTGCTGGTTCTTCGCCGTCGCAAACGAGCGGAACCAGGCAACGTCGGGAAGCGACATCTGGCTCGGCCCATCCGCAGCGAGTGTCACACCAGAGTGTGAGCCAACGAACTTCACGTTGGAGCCGGAGTAGATCGCCATCTCGATCTGGTCGTACGCACGAGTCAGGAACTTGCTGAAGCTCGACACGAACGGGATCTTGCCGGCACTTGCCATACCCGCCGCCATCGAGACCATGTTCTGCTCCGCGATCTTGCACTCAACGAAACGGTCCGCAAGATCAGAGTCCTTGGCAAACATCTCGGCGAACGTCGAGTTCTTCACATCAGCGTCGAGCACCACGATCTGCTTGCCCGCGTGACCAAGAGCACGCAGCGCCACGCCGTACGCCTTTCGGGTCGCCAACTTACCGGTGTGCAGCAGGCTCTCCATGTCGTACTGGCGCATCGACTCGGTGAACCCGGGTAGGTCCTCAAGCTCGCCCGGGCCCGCCGGCGCCTGCGCCGGGGGCTGGATCTCAAACCCGTCGGTCGAGCTGAGCGAACTCGTCAGCTCGAGACGCTTCTCGTCGATCTCGGCCAGCGCCCTGTCGAGAGCCTCGCCGGTCGGGGGCTTGCCGTGCCAGCCGCCGCCCTGGATCGACGGCGCGCCCCAGCCCTTGACCGTCTTGGCGATCAGCGCCATCGGCGCGCCGTTGCCCGTCGAACGCTCAGCGAACGCATCGAGCGCCTTGATGATCTGTTCCGGTGCGTGGCCGTCAATCGTCGTGACATCAAACCCATACGCCGTCAGTTTCTCTGCGAGCTTCTCAGGCGACTGCTGGTGACTCACCCGGTCGGCCTGCCCGAACTCGTTGCAGTTGAAGATCGGGAGCACGTTGGTCAGCCCGCGCTCAACGATCATGTCCATCGCCTCTGCGATCTGGCCCTCGCGGGCTTCGCCGTCGCCGATGATGCAGTACACACGCTTGTCGATCTCGTCCATCCGTGCTGCTTCTGCAACGCCCGCAGCGATCGAAAGCCCCTGGCCAAGCGAGCCCGTCGCCGCGTCGAAGAACGGGAACCCCTCCTGCGGGTTCGGATGACCATCAAGAGGCGAGCTGGCCTCGCGGAGCGTCATCGCGTCATCGACAGTGAGCTTCCGCTGCTCGCCGTTCTGGTTCACAACAACACCAAGCTTGCAAGCCGCGGCGTACACAATCGGAACCGCGTGCCCCTCGCTCAGCACAAGACGATCGCTCGTCGGGTAATCCGGGTAGTCCGGGCTCCACCGCATCGACTTGAACATCAGCACCGTGACGAGCTGGCCGAGACTCAGAGCCGTCGTCGGATGGCCGCTCCCCGCTGCCGCACACATCTCAAGTGACATCCGGTCGAGTTCGATCGCCTGCGCATGAACCGCTGCTTCAAGTGACATCGCCGAACCTTCCTCTCTAATAACCGAGCCGAGGCACCATCCGCCCGCCCGGGTTCACCCTGCACCAAAAGCCAACCGCACCCCCCGCCCCGGCCCCGCCAGGAGCCCCACGAGAGGTGCTACAGCCAAAGCCGTCACAGTGATGAAATCGACCACGCCCAGCCGCGAATTCCCAGCAACATCAACCCGGGCCCGCGGCTTCCTCGGAGTATCACGCCCCGCCCCGTCCCGGGCAAGCCGAGGACCCCCAACCCACACCATTTCCCCAGCAAATTCCGGGCCCACACCCAAATCTTCCCGCACACACCATCAAGGGGTACACTTCCAGCAGAACCACGACGGGTTCCGATGGGCCCGCCGATGTATCTCTTTCCGGGGAAAGATCCTATGAAAGTCGTTTGCGATCGGAACGCGCTCTTCGAAGCCGTCAGCGTCGTCTCGGGCGTCGTCAACTCACGCTCCCCAAAGCCCCAACTCGCATGCATCAAGCTCACCGCCGAGGGCGACTCCGGTGCCGGCTCGCTCATGCTCGAAGCAACCGACGGCGAGGCATCCGTCCGAATCTCCACCATGTCCGTCCAGGTCGAAGAAGCGGGCGATACCCTCGTCCCCGCCGACAAGCTCCGCCAGATCGTCGGAGCTCAGGACAACGAAGCAACCCTCACCGTCGAAACCGACGGCGACACCTGCCATATCAAGGGCGCAGACGCCCACTTCACCGTTTACGGCTACCCGGCCAAGGAATTCCCCGAGCTCCCCTCCTTCGCCGACATCGCCTCGGGCAAAACGGGCCCCAAGCCCAAGGATGTCTTCACCGCACAGTCGGGCATCATCTCAAGCCTCATCACCAAGTCCATCTTCGCCGCAGCGCGCGAGAACACCCGCTACGCCATCAACGGCGTCCTCATGAAGCGCGACGGCAAGAAGCTCGAGATGGTCGCCACCGACGGCCGACGACTCGCTCTCTGCCGAGGATCCGTCCCAGGCGGTAACAACGACGGCCCACCCGCCAGCTGCATCATCCCCTCCAAGGCGCTCAACCTCATCCAGAAGCTCGCCGACGACCCCGAAGAATCAATCACCATCGCCGTCACCGAGACACAGGCCGTCTTCGCGATCGGAGGCTCAGAGTCCGACGGCGAGGGCGCCCGCGCCACGCTCGCAACAAGCCTCGTCGAGGGCACCTTCCCGCCCTACGAAGACGTCATCCCGAGCGACCAGGACAAGAAGGCCACCTTCGATAAGTCCGTCCTGGGCTCAGCCGTCAAGCGAGCCGCCCTGCTCACCAACGAAGAGTCCCGCGGCGTCCGCCTGAGCTTCAACGGCAGTTCCAAGCAGCTCGAACTCGCAAGCCGCGCACCTGAGGTCGGCGAAGCAACCATCAACGTCGACATGCCAAGCTACGACGGCGACGACGTCGAGATCGGCTTCAACCCACAGTTCATCGCCGAAGCCCTCCGCGTCGTCCCCGAGCAGGACATCATCATCGAGCTCAAGTCCACCAACAAACCGGGCCTGCTCAAAGCGGGAAGCGACTTCCTGTACGTCGTGATGCCCGTCAATTTGCAGTAAACACCTACTCCAGTTTCTGCAACAAGACGAAATAGTCTTTCGTATCTAGATGTGTGGTCAATCTACGGGCCAAACTCAGTTGGCTTGCAAAGCCAACATGCTTTCTGGTATTGACAGCAACCCTCTTCTACTGGATCGCGCTAGTACCAAGCACGTCTATCAATGCCCCAAAACTGTTCTTCGAACCTGATCTGCGCACACGACCACCCTTCACACAAACATCTGTAACTTGCTCAACACCCTTTGCAGAACTCTCGAGCCTGTTAACCGGCCGAACAGTCACGATACAGAAGCGCGGCGGAATCACTAATGTTGGACCGGCTGTTATCGCGGTTGAAAACGGAACGACAAGGCTCATTCGAAATTCAAATATCGACTTCGTAGATCCGCCGGATAGCTGGTCCGCTGCGGTACTTCTCGATGGTACCCGCAGCGTAAGCAAGTCGGGTCTGTCGAGTGGGTGTGTTGTTCGCTATGTAACCAAAATACGCACTGCTCCCGTCGAAGGAATGGACGGCGTCCCGATCGCAACTATCAACAAAGTCCTCAACAACAGTCTTGGCCCGAATGATCCACCCTTCTCCGGCTTGTCACAAACCGTAACGCGCATCAAACCACTCCTCCTCCTTCACGACTGCATCTTTCTCGTCTTCCTGCTGATGTGGCTTTCGTCTGCAATGCTGATCCCGTGGTGGGGTGTCTGGTCATGGCTCTCATCGCTCTTCCCCAACCCTCCCCCGAAACAATTTGTCAGGCCCGACTGCTGCCCAGCCTGCAACTACCCCACACTGAACCTCCCAAGCAACATCTGCCCCGAATGCGGCACCGCCCTACCCTCCCCTCGTGAACCCTGAATCCCAGTCAATTCCCTCTACCCGCACCGCGCTCGCCTCGGGCGAAACAACCGCCGAGGTCCTGACGCGCGAGGCCTTGGGCCGCATCCAGGCCCACGACAACAGCATCAACGCCTTCATCAGCCTCTGCGCCGACCGCGCTCTGGACAAAGCCCGCCAGATCGACCAGCGCATCGCATCGGGCGAATCCCCCGAAGCCATCGGCCCGCTCGCGGGCGTGCCCGTCGCGCTCAAGGACAACATCTGCACCGACTTCGGCTCCACCACGTGCGCCTCGAAGTACCTCGAACAGTTCGAGTCCCCATACAGCGCAACCGCAACGCAGCGGCTCGAACAAGCCGGCGCAATCATCTTGGGCAAGGCCAACCTCGACGAGTTCGCCATGGGCTCGACAGGCGAGTTCTCCGCCAGCGCGCCGACGCGCAACCCGTGGGACACATCCCGCGTCCCGGGCGGCTCATCATCGGGATCCGCCGCCGCCGTCAGCGCCGGGTTCGTCCCCGTCGCGCTGGGCTCAGACACCGGGGGCTCAGTCCGCCTCCCCGCCTCGATGTGCGGCATCGTCGGGTTCAAACCAACCTACGGTCGCATCTCTCGCTCAGGACTCGTCGCATACGCGTCGAGCCTTGATCAGATCGGCACGCTCTCAAGATCCGTCGCCGACACCGCAGCGGTCTACCAATCCATCGCGGGCCCCGATACCAACGACTCGACCTGCATCGATATGCCCACTGGCGACATGCTCGCGGAACTCGAGAAGCCACTCGAGGGCCTCAAGATCGCCATCCCCGACCAGGCCCGCTCAGATGTCATCGACCCCGCGACCCGTCTCGTGTTCGGCATGTCCTGCAAGGTCCTCGCCGACATGGGCGCCGAACTCATCGACGTTGATCTTGCGCACGCCGAACTCGCGATCGCCGCGTACTACACCATCGCAACCGCAGAGGCCTCATCAAACCTCGCACGCTACGACGGCGTCCGCTACGGCTACCGCGCCAAGCTCGAAGACTCCGACAACCTCGAAGCCCTCTATACCAAGTCGCGCACCGAAGCATTGGGCCCCGAGGTCCAGCGCCGAATCATGCTCGGCACACACGTCCTCCGCGCCGGGTACGCAGACGAGCTCTACATCAACGCCCAGCGCGTCCGAAGACTCGTCAAGTCTGACTACGACGCCATCTTCAAGGTCATCGGGGCGCATGCTGTCGCAACGCCCACCGCCCTCGGGCCCGCGTGGCGCATAGGCGAGAAACAAGACGACCCGACCGACGTCTACCAGCAGGACATCATGACCGTCGGCGCCAACCTCGCGGGGCTCCCAGCGATCTCGGTCCCGGCTGGCTACGTCCCCGCCGGAGACCACACGCTCCCCGTCGGCATCCAATTCGTTGGAGATGCGCTCAGCGAATCGGTCTTACTCCGCGTCGCGCACCAGTTCGAGCAGAACGCGGGCATGTCCGGAAGAGTCGCGCCGGTCACCGGCTGATCGACTCGGATTCCTTCGCGTCCCGGCCGGGTTTGGCCTCCACACGAGAAGCACGAACCTGCCTGCCGCCAGTGTGCTCAACCGCCATCGCCTTGCGCTGCCGCTCGGCGGCGCCCCCGACGCGCTTTCGGACACTCCGATCCCAAGCCCACGCCCAGATCGTCATCGCCGGGAAGACCAAGAGCACGAAGATCCCAACCAGAGCAGCCGTAGGTGTCAGACCGGACCCTGTTGTCCCGAATGCGGCATAGACGAGCGCCAGGGCGGCAACCGTGCTAAGCACCGCCAGTATCGCGAACACGACCCGCCGAGCCTTCAGCAACAACATCAGCCTCGGGTCCACTTCTACGAATCCGCCTCTCTGCATCGATTGATACCACTGCTTCGGGTGCGACTCTAGCCCGCTCTACTCGGGGCTTTCCCCATCGATTCAACGATTTCACCCCCAACAAAGTTGACCCATAGCGGTGACAAACACCCTGTTGCGGGGTGGTGTCGATGCCCCCTTCTTGATTGTGCCTCACCCCCAGCGCGGCTATCGTCCGCACCTGACACGTGTTGTTCAAAGCCGCCAACCCGACCAGCCGACCAGCGACTGCGCCGTGCCTCACTCTGGCCCTCATCGCAGGCCTCGCCGCACCCGGATCGCACGCGCAGAACGACGAGCTCGTCCCCGCAGTTGGTATCCCAACCCAGCCCGAGGGGCCCTACGACGGCAGGTTCGTCAATTCGGTCAACTTCCTCGTCTCTGAGCCCGGGCAAACCGAGTTCAATCCCGCCGACGGCGCCACGTTCCAACTCGTTACAAATCAGGTCCGCACCGGCAAGGGCTCCCGAGAGTACTCAGAGCGGATCGTCGCCGACGACATCGTCAGGCTCAACAGACTCGGCCGATTCCAGAGCGTCGAGCACCTCGTCGCCGAACGCGAGGACGGCACACTCGACGTCACCTTCAGACTCCAGCGCCAGCCCGTCATCCAGGATGTCCAGGTCACGGGCAACCGGCGCATAAGGACATCCCTTATCGCCGACGCAATCGAATTCCTCGCGGGCACACCCGTCGACCAGTTCGAACTCGACCGAGCCGCCCGCGCGATCGAAGACATGTACCGCGAGAAAGGCTTCCATCTCGCACGCGTAGACGTCAACCTCGACGAACTCCTCGAAACAGGCATCGTCCTCTTCGAGGTCCGCGAAGGACTCCGCACCAAAATCACAGATATCAGATTCGACGGCAACGACTCCTTCAGTAACAGCGAACTCCGTCGACAGATCACAACCTCAACCGCCGGGCTCATCTTCAACCGCGGACCGCTCGACAACACGGTGCTCCGCGCAGACGAACGCACACTCGCGCGCTACTACAAAGACCGGGGCTACCTCGACGCCCGCGTCGGCAGCCTCGTCCAGACAAGCCCCGACAGCCGAGAAGCCATCGTGACGTTCTACATCCAGGAAGGGCCGCTCTACACACTCAGAAGCGTCGTTGCGCGCTACGCCGACGAAGCGCCAACAGGACCCGTCATCGCCGCCGATCAGATCATCGGTCTCATTGATATGAAACCCGGCGACACGTACAGCGCCGCAAAGGTCGAGGCCGCGGTTGAGAAAGTCGAATCCGCCTACGGCCAGATGGGATACACCGACGCCCGTGTCCAGCGACAGGAAACACGCGACACCAACCGGCCCGTCGTGGATCTTGTCCTCGGTATCTCCCAGGGCCAGCGCTTCCGGCTGGGCCTCGTCGATATCAAGGGCAACTCGACCACCAGACACGAAGAGATCCGAAAGAACGTGCAGGTCCGCCCTGACCGACCGCTCGACGAGCCGGCTGTCCAAAGAACCCAGCGCATCCTGACCGGGTCTGGCCTCTTCGATATACGAAACAAGCCGCCAAGAACAGCGATCCTGCGACCAGATCCTGCGCAACCAACCCACCGTGACCTGCTCATCGAGGTCAACGAACACAACACCGGCTCGTTCGGCTTCGGCGCCGCGATCAACTCCGACTCAGGCCTGGCGGGCCGCCTCAGCTTCACGCAGCGCAACTTCGATATCACCGACACGCCCGACTCCCTCGGAGACTTCTTCTCAGGAAAGAGCTTCCGAGGCGGAGGCCAGACATTCTCCATCGAAGCCAGCCCGGGCACAGAAGTCGGCGCGTACGCGATCTCGCTGCGGGACAACTCGATCAATGACTCACCGATCGGGGGCAGCGCAAGCGCAAGCATCCGGACACGCCGCTTCAACGAGTACGACGAAGACCGCGCCGGAGTAAACGGCGCAATAACAAGACTCTTCGGCGAACGGTGGAGAGGCTCGCTCGACACCAGATACCAGTCTGTCAACGTGTCCGATATCGATGAGGACGGCACCACCGACCTCTTTGAGGTCGAAGGCACCAGCCACATCTCCGGAGTCGGGTTCGGTCTCCGCAGAAACACCGTCCCACTCCAGGAACGCTTCAGGCCGACCCGCGGCTCGATCATCGACCTTGGCGTCGAACAGGTCGGCGCTCTCGGGGGCGACTTCGACTTCACAAAGATCAACGCCGAACACACCGCGTTCCTCTCGCTCGCCGAGGACTACCTCAACCGGAAAACTGTTCTCAGGCTCACCACGCGTGCAAACTACATCCCGCAAGGCATGGGCGAGGCGCCTATCTACGAACGTTTCTACCTGGGCGGCAAGAGCATGCGCGGGTTCGATTACAGAACCATCAGCCCACGCGGCGTCCGAAACGACAACGGCCAGCCCAGCGAAGACCCCATCGGCGGCACGTGGAGCTTCTTCTGGGGTGCCGAACTCCAACAACCCCTCCTCGAAGACAGCCTCGCCCTCGCCTTCTTCCTCGACACAGGAACCGTAGCCGAGAAGTTCACTTTCGACGACTACCGCGTCAGCGCCGGCGTCGGACTCCGCCTCTACATCCCCCAACTCAGCCCCGCACCACTCGCGTTCGACTTCGGTTTCCCCATCCTCAAAGAAGACACCGATGAAGAACGCCTCTTCACCTTCGACGTCGACCTCCCCTACTAACGACCGCGAACCGAAACACAACCCATCAGCCCCGGTACAATCCACCACAGCGGAAACGCTCGACACACGAATCAGCAACGGAGTGCGCACATGAAATCCAACACCAAAACGCTCGCAGCGGCAGCCAGCCTGCTCATCGTCGCCTCGCTCGCAGCTGCCCTCGGCGCGGGCATCGCCTCAAGCAGGCTCGCCCCGACCACCGTCGCCGTCCTTGATATCGATCGGCTCTCAGCCGAGATGGATGAGTTCAAGGTCCCGTCTGAAGAGTTCCAGGCCAAGCAGAACACACGCCGGGAAGACCTTCGAGCCATCCAGGCGCGAATCACGAGCATCGCCGAGGAACTCGAACTCATCCCCGATGACGACCAGGATGCGAGGATCAACAAGCTCACCGACCAGGTCCGGCTCGATAGCGAGTTCAAAGCACTTCAGCAGATGTACCAGCAGGCATCCGATCTCGAACAAGCCCAGCTCTTCAAACGAATGTTTGACCGCATCGAGGCCGGTGCAGCACAGATCGCCCAGCGTGATGGCATCGACATCGTCCTCGTCGACGACAGAGTCTTCGTACTCTCGGAAACCAACCGAACGGCACAGTCCGCCGCACTCGAAAGCAAGAAAGTCCTATTCGCCAACGACACCGTCGACATCACAGACGAACTCCTGACCATGCTCAACAACGAGTTCAACGCGGGCAAGTGATGAACAACCCAGACGAGCTCTCAATCACTTCGGGCGACCTTGCCGAACTCCTCGGGGGCGACCTCACGGGCCCGACAGATATCCGCCTCAACGGCATCGAGTCGCTAGAAAACGCGGGCCCGGGCGACCTCAGCTTTGTACGTACGAGCGCGTACTCAAACGCCGCGGAGAAATCCAAGGCCGGCGCTCTGCTCGTCGCGAACGAACTCGAACTGCCCGAACTCTCTGGCAAAGCCGTCATCAAGGTTGACGACCCCGACCAATCGCTCGTCGGTCTGCTCATGGCGCTCAAAAAGCAGCGTTTCGGCGAGCCCGAGACTGGCATCCACCCCACCGCCGTCGTCCACGAATCAGCCAGCCTGCACGAAACCGTCACCGTCGGGCCCGGCGCCGTGATCGAGAAAGACGTCACGGTCGGTGAAAGGACCCGAATCGACGCCGGAGCGGTCATCAGCCTCGGCACCACAATCGGCGCCCGATGCCGAATCGGCGCAAACACAGTCATCGGCGGCGAGGGCTTCGGCTACATCTCAAACAATGAAACCGGAGCGCACACCCGGCTCCCCCACGTCGGCGTCGTTGTCATCGAAGACGACGTCGAAATCGGTGCCAACACCGGCATCGACCGGGCCAAGTTCGGTGTCACCAGAATCGGACAAGGCTCAAAGATCGACAACCTCGTACAAGTCGGACACAACGTCACTATCGGCAAGCACTGCGTCATCTGCGGCCTTGTCGGCGTCGGCGGATCTGCGATCATCGAAGA
>WUAK01000271.1 GCA_009827205.1 Phycisphaeraceae bacterium
ACATGTTCATATACAAAGGCCAGCTCGACGAGTCCGGCAGCGTTCTGACGCTCGACACTTCAGGTCCGGGGTTTGAAGACCCGAACACGACCGCCGACTATCAAGACATCATCGAGATGGTCTCAGGCAACCAGCGCCGGTTTTATTCGCAGGTCAAGAACACCGACGGCTCATGGACACGGTTCATGGAAGGGACATTCCATCGCGTGATGTAGAGCCCAGCCTACGATCAGCCCACTTCAAACTTGCGATTTGAATGTCCAACTCGTTCACTTGAGATTTGTTACGGGGTGAGATCGTGCGCGCATACTTCCTCCTTCCAGCTCTTTCAGTTGCATTCATCAGCCTCATTGCTTCGGGTTGCGTTGGGCACCGTCTGTACAACGCTGAACGAGAGCAATACCTCCGTGAGATCTCCGTAGATGGACCCGAGGAGGCCAGCTTCGATCTCGCGATCATCGAGTTTGATGATCAAGGCGTGTTCTGGAAGATCGATCAGCTCGAAGACACACTGGAGTTGATTCGTGATAGGAACGCGTCCTCTGAACGAGGCATCATGGTATTGCTGTACGTACATGGCTGGCGAAACAACGCCGACCCGGATCAGCAAGATGGAGACCTTGCACGATTCGAGTCAACGCTTACGCGTATTGCTGGAAACTTTGCCCAGGCAGAAGCACCGACGCCCGACAGGGTGATCGGCGTGTACCTCGGTTGGCGAGGCAACAAATCGAACATACCCGTCCATGACAAACTCACTTTCTGGGGCCGAAGGGCGACTGCCGAGCGGGTCGCTTCGCTCAACATGCGTGAAACCATGTTCAGCGTCATGCGGGAAGCCAAATCCCGCGATTTGTCCAAGTGCATCGTCGTGGGGCACTCGATGGGTGGTCTTATTGTCGGAAAGACTCTCGCGCCGTCAATGACCACGCTCTTGCTGGCTAACGGCGATGAAGGGGCCCGCATCCCAGCCGACCTGGTTCTCCTCCAGAATCCTGCGCTAGACGGACTTACTTCGTGGCAGTTCGTCGACTTCCTAAAGCGAAACAAGGCGCGGGCAGAACTCAGGTCTTCTGATGGAACACACTTCGATGCTCCGGGTCCCGTGGTTGTTTCGATCACTTCGGAGGCGGACAGGGCTACCTCTCTCGCGTACCCGATGGGAAGATGGATCGACACGGTCGGCCTTGCATTCAGAGGAAAGATCGTGGAGGGAGGACCGAGTCAGCGTTACCTCGCCACGCATTCAGAAGGACATATCGAGTTCCTCCATAGCCACCGTGCCTGGGTCGAAGACGGTGAACTCAAGCTAGAGAGAGTGGCAGATGCCTACAACGACACGCCCTTCTGGATCATCCAAGTCACCAAGGACGTGATGAAAGACCACGGCGATACCAGCAATCCGGTTGTAGACGAGTTGGTTGATCGATTACTGCAACTCAACCGGCTGTACGAGACCGATTTAGATACCTGGATTGTGTCAGACGAGTGATGAAGATCACACCAGCCACAACTCGGGCACGTCGCCCGATGTCGCTCTGATCGTCGACTTGATCCCACCCCGGCCCTTCCAGTCCGTTCGGACAACAAGCCACGCGGGGTTCATGAGCCCCGCGAGATCATCTCGGATCGTGTTCGTGACAGCTTCGTAGAAAATGCCCTCGTTGCGGAAGCTCTGGTAATAGAGCTTCAGGCTTTTGAGCTCGACACATATCCCGCCGTCTTTCGCGGGTCTGGGCTCGTAGATGATCGTCACATCGCCGAAGTCGGGGTGACCAGTCTTCGGGCAGACACTGGTGAACTCCTCCGACGTGTGCTCGATAACGAACGGCGCATCGGAGGGCGACTCAAAGACTTCAAGAAGGCTGGTGTCTGGCATGGAAGATATTAGCGATCAGCCGAAGCGAGTCAGCAACTCTGTGATCTTGGGCTGATTGCGGTTGATCCGCAGGCTCCGGCGCATCGCGCGGATCGCGGCCTCGAGGGCCTGCGTGTCCGACTTCTCCGACCAGAGATACTGGTTGAGCAGGCAGACAGCCACCCCATTCAGCGCAGGGGTGTGATTCTCATCGTACTGGAGTGCTTTGCGGAAAGCCGCCAGCGAAGCCTCGTACTCCTTGTTGCGGAAACGAGCGGACCCAAGCCTGTGGTACGCGTCCGCCGACGGGTCGGTCGCGAGCAGCCTCTCCATCGTCCGAGCCGAATCGGTGTATCGGCCCAGCGCCGATTCGCTGTCTGCGATCCCCATCAGAATCTGGGGGCTCGTGCCCATGAACTCCGAAGCCCGGCGGTAGCTCGTGATCGCGTCATTGTGCCGACCGACCGACGAGTACACGACGCCGAGGTTGTAGTTTGCTGGTCCACTCTCGGGGTTCAAGCGAACCGCGCGGACCGCGTAGGGCAACCCCTGCTGGGCTTCGCCGACCTGAACGAACGCCAACGCGACGTTCATGTTCGCGTCGAAGTTCCGTGGATCGATCTGCAGCGCTCGTAGATATGCCCTGATCGCCTCTCGGAAACGCTGCATCAGCTGGAGCACCAGCCCGTGCGCGTACTGCGCTTCGAAGACATCCGGGCCAACCTGCGCGGCCTGTCCGTACCAACGCTCGGCTCTGGGCAGATCGCCTTCTTCTTTGTAGACATCTCCGATGCCGATCCGTGCGTCGACCGACCTCGGGTCAAGCTCCACGGCGCGCTCGAACTCATCGAGTGCCTCGCGGAGCCGGCCAGACGCCATCAAGAGTTTTGCCCGCTGGGTTGCTTCGTCGGCTGCGATGACGGCCTCGAGGCTCGACCTGGTCGACCGGTTCCCGTTACCGCCCGAGGACCCGTCGCCCATGCAACCTGCCGGGAGCAGCAGCGCCGAAACCAGAACGAACGGCATCAGTGGTCTGTGGTTCAGCTTCACTCGGCGATCCTGCACAACCTGCGGGGGCTCCGTCCCCTCAAATCGGGTTTGATTCAGGCCCGGGGTGCGTCCACCAACCGCCGGAGCCTTCGGACGTTGATCGTATCCCAAGGCGTGCCCTTGGGATCCTCGCCCTTGGGCGTCTCTAGGATCATCGGTTTATCGGCCAGTTCAGGGCGATTCACCACCGCAGCGAAGCCCGTTTTGCCCAATGCGAGCTTTTTCCCGCCTGCCTGACCACCCGATAAACCCAGCGTTCCCTGCCCGATGTGCTCGTGCCGATCCTTCCTGGATCCCACATCGCCCTTCGAATCGTTCAGGTGGAGGCAGTGGAGGTGAGCCAGTCCGCAGGATTGGTCGAACTCGTCGAGCGCCGCATCCGCCGATGTCCGGGTGGACATGTCGTACCCACCAGCGTGCGCGTGGCACGTGTCGAAGCAGAATCCGACCCTCTCGGGTTCTCCCGTCGAATCGATGATCATCGAACGCAGCTCGCCGAGCTGATCGAACGTCCGCCCGAGGTTGCTGCCCGAGCCGACTGTGTTCTCGAGCAGCGAGATCACCCTTGCGCCATTCGTTTCTTTGAAGAGCTTCTTGTACGCCTTCGCGATCCGCTTGAGCCCTGACCGCTCATCGCTCGTCGTAAATGCGCCGGGGTGGTGCACGAGCAGCGGAATCTTGAGCGCATCACAACGCTCGATCTCGATCCGCATCAGCCCGATCGATTTCTCCCAGAGTTCATCATCAGGACTCGCGAGATTGATCAGGTAACTCGCGTGACTGACCGTTCTTGCTGGCCCACTCAGATCGTCCCAGCCGAGCCTCGCCAGCTCGTTCGTCCAGTTCTCGATCTGCTCATCACTCAGCGGCTTGATCTTCCACTGCCGCTGGTTCTTCGTGAACACCTGCACGCAATCCAGCTTGAGCTTTTCCGCTTCGAGAAGCGCGTTCTCCATACCGCCGGCGACTGAGAGGTGGGATCCGAACATGCACGACCTTAGCGCCGACGCGTGTACCATGCACCACAGGAGACGCACCTATGGGATCACTCGAAAACCGCATCGGCATCATCACCGGAGCCAGCGCCGGGATCGGCGAAGCACTCGCACACGATCTCGCCAGAGAGGGCGCAAGGCTCGTCATCAACGCCCGCCGCGACGACAAACTCAATGAGATCGCAGCCGCCTACACAGAGGGCCCGATCAAGGTCGTCGCAGGTGACGCGGGCGCCCCGGCGCTCTCCACGACGC
>WUAK01000272.1 GCA_009827205.1 Phycisphaeraceae bacterium
GGCTCGGGCGGCTCCCGATGGGATGTCGTAGGTCGTGTCATCCCAGTACTGGCCGTCGGCGTAGGCGTACGCAACCGGGGCGGCCTGGACGGAATCGAACCCGGCGTTGGTGAAGCCCATGGGCGGGATGCGGTTGTCCTTGAGCCACTCGTTGTTGAGCACGAAGTGGAAGCTCTCACCAGCGGGCTTGCCGATCGCTGACGCGATGTCGGCCGAGATGCCGAGCTTCGCCTCGTACACCTTGGTGTCCGCCGAGGTGAGCACCGCGGTGACTGTGTCGTACGCGCCCCGCTCGTCGATGAGTGTGTCTGAGCTATCGAAGAACTTGACGTTGATCCACATCCGGCGTCCCTCGGGGTAGCCCGTCGGGAGTTTGTGCGCGGAGTAGTTGGTCACGCGGACAACGAGATCGCTGCCGTCTTGCGTGAGTGTGGTGTCGCTCGCTTCCTGGAGGAGTGTGACACTTTTCTGGATCGCCAGCGCGACAGATTCGTCGGTCAGCTTTGTTTCATCATCGGGGTAGAGGTTGCGGATGGCGTTGAGCATCCAGGTGTTGCCGCCCCGGAGGTGGTGCGTTGAGAGCTGGGGTCGTTCTTCGCCGAAGAAGCAGCTGACGCCCTCGTCGGGAGGCATGTGACAGTCCTGACACGAGCTGACGCCCGAGAGATTCGGCGCGAACCTGCCCCCGACATCGATCGGGGCGGTGGCGAACGAGCTCATGAGCCACTCGGAATAGGTGCGCTCGATGGGGAACTGGTCGTACGGGCTGTGGCTCGCCGCGGGTGTGTCGAGCGCGCCGAGCGCGTACGTGCCGTCGGTCTGGCGTTCGTAAACCGGGTTCGACACGTCGTGACATGTCGCGCACATTGTCGATGACGACTGGTACGGCGCCTGGAGCCAGTTGTGATATGGGAAATTGCCCAGATCATGCGGTCCGCGGCGGTTGTCTCTCGGGTCGACGATGTACTGCCCAGAGTGAGGTGTTGTCGGTACGTCATCGAGCAAGCTGAGGATGATCGCGTCGGCGTTTGGGTCGATGCCAGGGTCGTGGACAGGATCGACCATGCGGTGGCAGAAATTGCAGCTGACACCCTCGAAGTCCACACCTGTCAGTGCAGAGCCGTCGGTCGGGACCGACCTGCCGGCGAGCCAGCCGCCCGGTGTGTGGCATCGCAGGCAGAGATCGCCCGCGAACGATGCGTCCTGGTTTGCGATGGTGAGCGCAGCGTGGAAGAGCGGGTCGCGCGCGGCCTGGCCCATCATGCTGGCGGCCCATGGGCGGAACGGCTCGTGCTCGGCATCGAAGTCGCCGTGGCAGCTCATGCAGTCTTCTGAGCTCTGGATCGGCACTTCGAGTGTCTCGGGCTGTGTGCCCGGCATGAAGTAGTCTTCGATAGTTGTTGGAACAGGAGGTCCGAGGAACGCGGTCGCACCGAGACCGGCGACGGGGATGCAGAGCCCGATGAGCCAGAGAATCTCAGGAGCGATAAGGGCCCGACCGTTTGAGCGCTTCAGGAAAGCCATGAACATCCTCGATTTATCCGGGCCTGCACCGATACAAATCCCCCACGGTGCCCGTATACCACTCTACCGGGTCACCGAGGCTCCGCATAGCAGAAACTGAAACCGTCTAGTCTTTCGGTCGGTTCAAGCTGCTAAGAAAGCACAATCTCGACAGTCCCATAGAAACCCAGGAGGTCCAGATGCCCAACTTCACACGCGTCCTGCCCATCGTCCTCATCACCATTGGCATCTCGGGCTGCTCGTTTGACATCACTGTCCACGAGTACGACCACCACTGGGACAATGTACACGCGCATGAGACCGAGATCGCTGAGATCGAACCGCCGACGTTCCACTCTGATGGCAATCTTCATTTCAGTGCACAGCCAGATGAAGATTCGCTTCTCGCAGAGATCAACGAAGGAGGAGTCACCACCGTTATCAACTTCCGCCGCGAGAGCGAGATGGAAGAGCGCGTGCCGTTCGACGAAGCCGAGGTCGTCACCGATGCGGGCGCTTCGTATGTCCACATCCCGCTTGGCGGCGGCGTCGGCGACGAGCCCGGCTATGACCCGGAAGACGTGGACCGCCTCGCGACCGTACTCGAGAACGCCAAGGGCAACGTGCTCTTGCATTGTGCATCGGGCGGCAGGGCTCGGACGATCTGGACGGCATACCTGATCAAGTACGAGGGCATGAGCGAAGAAGACGCGATCGAGCGCGCCCAGAAAGTCGGCCAGCCGCCGAGCGCACTGGATCGCCTGCTCGGCAAGCCCCATTCGTACACCCCGCCTGCCGACGACGAGGGCTAACTACGATCCCCCGTGGATACCGAGAGGGGATACATCCAACTGATCGCGACGGGGGGCACGATCTCAGCTGGTCCAGACGGCCCGCTCAGGGCAGCGTCCATCATCAAAATGGCGCGCAGGCTCCCTGCCGATGTGCCGATCCGGGGTGAGGATCTTCTGACCGTCCCGAGCAGTAGGTTCGGTGTCGGTGATCTGCACAGGCTCGCCGAGCGCGTCAACGAAGCCGTCAGCGACGAGTCGTGCCTTGGCGTGGTCGTCACGCACGGCACCGATTCGATGGAAGAGTCCGCGATCGCGGTAGAACTGCTCGGCGCGCCAACAAAGCCGGTGGTGTTCACGGGCGCGATGGTCCCGACGCGAGACGCCGGCGCCGACGGCCCGATGAATGTTGCAGACGCCCTCGATTGCGTGCTCAGTGAATCGGCGCACAAACTCGGCACAGTTGTCGTCATGAATCAGAGGATCCATGCCGCGCTTGATGTTCGGAAGCTGCACACAGAGAACAAAGACGCGTTCGCTTCGGGCGACGAGGGACCGATCGGATTGATCTCGCCCGAGGCGGTCGAGATCGTTCGACAACCCGCCCGGATCGGCTTCCGTTCTTCGAAGCTCGAGGAGTCCGTCGAGCTCGTCACTCTCACAACGGGTCTGGGTGGTGCGCGGCTCATCGAGCTGGCCGCGCAGAATGGCGCACGCGGCATCGTGATCGAGGCGTTCGGCGCGGGCAATATGGCTGAGCGGGCGACCAAGGCCGCGGCTTGCGCGATGGAAGAGGGCGCCGTGGTGCTTGTCACCTCACGCGTGCCGACCGGGGATATGGAGCTTGACTCACAAGCGGCGAAGGCGGGGTTGCTCCCGGCGATCGCCGCAGGTCGCAGGCTGCCGGGCCCCTCGGCGCGGATCCTGCTCATGGCGCTGCTCGGTGAGGGTCTCGACCAGGAACAGATCCGGACCTTACTTATACAGGGTTCATAGGAGAGCACTTGGAAGACCCGATGCCCGATTCGGGTTGAGTCTCAGGCGGCCAAGGGCCGATGTCAGGATCGAGAAGCAGGACGGGGTTGGAGACGGACGAGCGCGATGCAGGGCAAGTATCCAAACTGGCTGGCGTACCAAGCCGCGCGGCTCAAGCGGATGCCGATGGTGTCTCAGCTGCGCGACCTCGTCTCATGGGATCCGCTCATCGAGCCCGAGGAGGGGTACACCGTCGTCATCGGGTGTATGGCCGCCCTTCCAGATGTCGCGGTCACGAACCTGAATCTCATGCGCCGGATGAACATGCCGAGCGCGAAAGAAGTCATCCTCGTCTTCGATCGCCCTGAGAGCAAGATGCCCGATGGGCTCGTTGAGCGCATCGAGGAAGCACGGGGCGAGATGCCCGTGCGGATTCTGAACTACACCGAGAAGCAGCACGCGGTCGCTGAACGGATCAAATGGGGTTGGATCTACGCGTGGATGAGCTGGTCGAAGGGCATCGGCGCATCGACAACTCGTCACGTACTTCTGCACGACCTCGACGCGATGCCGGTCAACAAGGATTTTTTCGAGCGCCGGTACGAGCTTGCGCGCGACAGCGGCAAGGCGTTCTTCGGCATCAGATGGTACAAGGGCAACGGTGTCCTGCCCGAGGACGAGCTGACCACGACGTTCGAGATGGTTCTCGATGCGCAGGTCATGCGCGCCAAGACCAAGCCAATCCACGGGTTCAACACGATCCGCAAGCTCGGCAAACGCGCGTGCGATCTGGACACGTTCCTGTATTCGCAGCTCATCGTGGGCGACTCGGGACAGGCGCCGATCGACGAGGGAGACATGGTCCATCCTTCACAGATGATCTGCCAGTACACAGACATGGTCGCGGGGCGGAACACG
>WUAK01000273.1 GCA_009827205.1 Phycisphaeraceae bacterium
AGCGCCGCGTTCGCGTTGCTGAGCGGAATAGTGATCGTCACAATCTGATCAGGAGTGATATCGTCTGGTAACTCGCCCCTGAACGCCTCTCCAGCTCGCTTGGCAGCCTCGGGCAGAGACGATAGATACAGAAAGTCTCCCTCATGTCGCAAATACCGATCGTGCCTGCGAAGCATGAGGTTAAGCACACTGATTGCTTCATGGAGCTGGTATGTCTCAGCAGAGACGAAAGTCAGTACTCCCTGCGGCGCATCGCTCTCAAAGATAATCGGGATGCCGGCCTGCCTCGCGAAGAAATCAAGCACCTGATCGAATGGCGCATTCTTAAACGCGAACCCGATCTCCGGTGACTGTACAGCGATCTGCTGCTCAGCAGGCTCGGTTGTCGCCGGCTGCTCAGCAGGCTGAGTTTCCTGTGCCAGCAGAGGCGTGGATGACCAGATGATCCCGAAGCCCGCTGCCGCGGGCGCGAAGAAGACCGTTGCGGTCCGTTGAGCACTGATAGGCATCTCCGCCCACTCCTTATCGCCGCGCTCCGCGCGACTATTTATCGATACACCAACAGCTTACTCGATCAGAGCCTCACGCTCAGCCAATGACTGACCGAGCGCAACTCGATAGCCCGACTCACCTTCCATCATGGTGATGTAACCAACTCCAACAACCGAAAGACGCAGTCCAAGAATCTCGGCCCCGGGAGTCATCGATCTGCTGGCTCCCGTTTTGGCGTTGCTCAGGATGACTTCTCCGCCGTCCTCGGTCTGCATCACGCCTGTAATAATCCACTCCCCATATGGCTTTGGCTTTGGCCTCGGGGGTACATGTTCAGACTCGTGTTCAACCTCCGCAACTACTGGTGGAGGATCAGGTATGACTACAAAGGGATTGCGCGACGCGAGACCTGCCAGAGCTTCGTCGTATGGCTCGTGAACATACGCGTCTTGCCCAGTGCTTTCTGTCGCGAGGTCAGGCAGGACAACTGTGGTCACAGTCACAGTAAGATCATAGAGCAGTCTTTCTTTGCCGCTTGGTACTATTGTGAGACCATCGACGCGAGCAAGCCATGGCTGTGCTTCAAGTAGTGCTAATGCGCGCATACAGGACTCGTAGTTGCCACTAGCAGTTATAACGGTCTCTTGCGATATAAAGTCGGGCGTGCTCCGCATTTCCCGGCTGAACTCTCGTACGTTCTCTGCCGCTGCTGGATTACCTACACTCTTCGGCTCCTTGCACGAGATCACATACTCATCGAGCGTTGCCCTCGCGCACAGATCAGTAAGCAGTGTTCTCAATCTGTGCTCAGCCAGCTGGGTATCCTGACCAAGCGAGTGCCCAACAAGCTCATCCAAACGGCGTTGCACGCGAGCCTCATCTAGTAGCGAGGACTCCATTTGTGATTTACCACTTGACCACGAGGAAAGCGTCTCTCGCATCTCTGACATCGGCTTAACGTGAACAGAGCGGTACACAAGAACCAAAGCGGCCATACCCACAAAGGCAGAAATAGCAACGGTTAGACTGCGTCTATTCATCGGAGTTCCCCTCCGATGATCGATCTTTAGTTGATTGCATCGTGCTTGTGAGCTCGAATAGGAAACGGTCTGGTAGTTCAGGTCCCTGTGAATCGACTTCGAATCGCGGATCATCGATCAGTTTCTGACGAAAGCTTGTTATCTCAGTCCGATCACTGACACTCGCATTCATATCAAAAACAAGAGATCTAGACTCAGACCAGTTTCCACCTGCGTATCGCCTGCCACGTGAATCACGCTGAGCTACAAACGAGACAGAAAGGGTTTCCGATCCAACAAGCCTGTCTACCACAATCCCTCTCTCGGGGATTAGCTCGTTGATCGCACCTAGGTGATCAGACCAGACTGCGTCTTGCTGGATGTATGAATCAAGATGGGCAAGCCTGGCTTCTTCACGAAGATGAGCCCGCTCCTTTGCCTGCAGCTGGCCCAGCTCAGTTCTCAACTTGCTGATCTTACTCCGAATCGAAGCGCGTTGTTGAGCAAGAACGATCCATCCACCCACTATAATAATAAAGGCCAAAGCGGTGAGACCCGCCGCGATCCTGATCTGCGGAAACTGAAAGCCCGTTGGAGGCCGAACGCGTCGAAGTTGCATGACTGGAGGCGAATCCGATTCAGCCAACAGCATCAGCGGCAGAATTTCTTGCGGCGCGCTGCCTATCACTGACGGGATTTCATGCAACGCACCACTGAATTCAGTTCCCAGTTGTTGCACTAACTCTTTGCGCAAACTGCATTCGGCGTGGATATATCCGGCACTTAGTTCCTGAAGGCCACCAACCAATTTAGCACTCGTGACCGCGCGATGTACCTCTGAGACGATCTTCGCGATATCAGATTCAACTTCGCCGTTTCTATTCAGATGCCTAGCAAGGACAGGAACGCCATCGTTGATTACGGCGAGCTCAATCTCCCTCGCCCCTACCACGAGAACAAGATGCGGATCCTCGGAGCGAGAAACATTCGCAAGCCCAGATGAGCGGTTCGTTACTCCCACGACAGATCGACCAGCCGCTTTCAAGATACGCTTGATATCTTCTACGATTTCGGCAGGAGCCGCACATACCGCGTGACGTCCGTCAACTGACTTGACTACATCAAGAACACAAGCGTGAGGATCAAGTGTTGAGTGGGACCCAAGACTCAAGCGCGCGATGCTGTGTAAATCAGATTCGCTCGCCTCAGCAGGAGCGCCAAGCTCAAGTTGAAGCAGGACCGCTTCTCTTCGCGGCACAGCTAGCAGAACTTTGCCAGAAGGTGCCCCTGCCTCCGCGAGCCTTTCTTTAAGCCACGCCCCGAGAGAGTCCTTATCGAGGTCTTCAGGGATAGGTTCGTCAATCCAGCCAGCGCGTCGACCGCCCCACGCCGCCATGACGCGGTTGCTGCGGATCTCGATCACGAGCTTCGAACCTGTCATCCCTGACCACCCGCCGGATACCGGCCCCATTGAACACCCGCACCATCCTCGGCAGGCTCATCGGATTCTACTGGATTATCAGCGTTTCGTCTGCCGGTACTTGGTCGAATATCGCTCTTAAATACGCTTCTATCCTCAGGCAACTCTGTCACAGTCTCCACATCTGAAGATTGAGAAGAGGGTGTTCTACTATCACGCTGTGCCCAAGGCTCGAAGGTGATATCTCTCAAATAAGCAACCCTTGCTTGCGTTGTAGAGAGGTCAATCACCATGTCGTAACAGCCATAGACTGGCGATTCTTGATACTCTTGGGACTCGTATCCGAGGGACATGTTCACCGTCTCATAGACCTGGCGATCTACTTTAAATCTCACCCGATACTGCATGCTTCTCGTGGTCAGCAGATCAACGCATTGCATGTACTCTTCAAGCTCAATGATGTCGTACCGAACCGGCCACGAAAGTCCCGATAGATCCTGAGCAGAAAGCCCCTCGCGATACTCAACTAGGAGTGCTGCACTCTCCTCATCAATACCGGGAAGAGCTGCTATCACCGACTCCGGTGCTCTTGAGATATCAATAAGCCCGCGAATCATAGGGGTATCACTGAATCTAAATACGTCAAGCAGTACGTCCCAGTCCTCGGTCGGAACACGCGAAAGAGATCTGAACAATTCAGAACGTTTCGATACTTTTAACGCTCCGGTGGCGATCTCATTAAAGAGCGTTATCCCATCGGCTGACAAACCAGAGGAAGCTTCCCCGCCTTCCCCTGGGTTGATCCTCGATTGACCAGTTTCACCCCGCTGCCCACCTGCACCTGTGCGCAGCGGCGGATCTGCACTCGATACGGTGAACATGCTGATTAGTTCTGGATCTTGTACTTGTTGCTCTATCATCCCATACGTGCGCAAAGCGTGATTAGGCGTATTCGAATCTGACTCCCCGCCGCTCTGCAGTATCGCAGCTACGACCTCTTTACTCGAGTGGTTTATATCTAACAGATTTCCGAGCGGTTCTATCCCATTCCATTCCCCACCTGACATCTCGATCTGCCAATTCCAGGATGAACCATCTTCATACAGAATCACATCATCTGATTCGGCGAGCTTCGGCATGTCACCAGCTAGAATCTGATCCAGTTGATCTTCTATCTCGGCACCTATCGCAAGAGCTGCGGATCGAGCAGCAAATCGTGCCTCCTGCCTGTCAACAATCGCTCGTACGGTCTCGCT
>WUAK01000274.1 GCA_009827205.1 Phycisphaeraceae bacterium
CAGACCGTAATGACGAGAAGCGCAAGACCCGCCAGCAATTGATTCGTGGCGCCAAAGATCGGCCACAAAATCAAACCGCCCTTGCCCGCGCCAGCAAGACCGACCATCGCGCCCTCGGCATCCCGCTTGAGCGCATCTCCGATGGCAAGCGCAAGCCCCGTAAGCACAGCGACCGCCGTCGCGACATACCTGTTCGTTAACACAGGCACTCGCAACCCCGCTGCCCCGGTCTCTTTTCCACCCCCGGCGAGCTCGGCGATGATGTACCGCTGGAGCCTCGTCGAGCTGTCTAGTGTCGTCGCCGCGAATGAAGCCACAAACACGCCCATGAGCGCCGTCGCAAAGCCAGCATTCAGCCCGAAGCTCTGCATCATGTTCGCCGAGCCCTCGATGAACGGCTGGAGCTTCGCGCCCAGGCCCTTGCCGCCGCCCCACGAGCCGTAGTACTGCTGCCAGACCTCGGTCCCTGTCGCAGGGTTCGCCCCGACCCCCGCCGAGAGCCCGATACCCGCAACGCACGCGATGATCACGAGCGTCGCCAGGAAGCCCTCGGTCAGCATCGAGCCGTAGCCAACAAACTGCGCATCACGCTCGCTCGTGAGCTGCCTGCTCGAACAACCAGACGCAACAAGGCAATGAAACCCGCTGCACGCGCCGCACGCGATAGTTACAAACAAGAACGGCATAAATGCCGGCACCGATGCCCCCTCTGACGCGGGCGCGGGAGTGAAGTTCACCGCGTCCGCCACGATCTCAGGTCGGCTCACAAGCAAACCCACACACACCAAGCCCATCGCGATCAGCAGCTGGATGCTGTTGATGAAGTCCCGAGGCTGAAGCAGCACATGCACAGGTAGCACGCTCGCGACAAACACATACCCCATCAGCACAAGCGTCCAGAACGCCACCGGGGACACAACCGCCGTCAGCCCAGTCGGCAGCAACGGCACACCCTCGCCCCAAACATTCGCCCAGTCCACGCCCGCTGACCACCAGATGGTCACGTACATCAGCCATGCCGCGACAACAGCACCGACCAGCAGATGCCCGCCCTTGCGCAGCCAGTACCCAAGCCCAACCGCGATCGGAATCTGAAGCCAGACCGGCGCGATGCTCTCCGGATACGACGAGAACACAACCGCGATCACAAGCCCGAAGATCGCGAGCACGATCCAGAGTGCGATCAGAATCACGAGAAGAAAGAGCAGCCGAACCCGCGGATTCACCACATCACCAGCGAGATCACCGACCGTACGTCCCCGATGCCGCATCGACACCACGAGCGATCCGAAGTCATGCACCGCGCCGACAAAGATCGACCCAACCGTGACCCAGATCAGCGCGGGAACCCAGCCCCACACCACCGCGACCGCTGGTCCCACGATCGGGCCGGTCCCCGCGATCGATGTGAAGTGGTGACCGAACACAAGACTCCGCTTGCTCGGCACATAATCAACACCGTCATTCACCTCAACCGACGGCGCGACCCGGTCGGGATCGATTCGGAAGATCCGCCGCCCCAGGTACCGGCCGTACGTGCGGTACGCCACCAGGTACAAGACAAACGAACCAACCGCGATCAGAACCGTGCCCATGCAGCCCCCGTGTACTGTGCCCTTCCCAGACTACTGGAAATGAAGTACACAGAGCGAAAGTCCGACATCAGACACTCAGACCTCTACCTCGGCGAGTATCTGCCTGAGATTCCCGCGAACCTTCGTCACCATGTTGTAGTACAAGATCAACGCCACCAGCGGTCCGAGCATCAGACAGGGTGCGCCCACGATGTACAGCAACGGGCCGAGCCACATCATGAGTTTGGCCCGCTTGGTCACCCATGGATCAGGAATCTTCGGGCCGAGCCACTGGAGATACTTCATCTGCGAGAAAAACGCAACCGCGAACACGACAATGCCCCCAAGACTTAGAAGCATATAAAGCGACATCATGCCGAATCCGCTGGTACTGGAGTATGCCGAAAAGCCCAACACCATCTCCAAAATGAACTGCAACAACGTGAACCCCGCGTTCACAGCCGCGGTCACCCGAACGAACATCCTCGCGGTGCTGTCTCGAGAGCTATCAATCGCCGCAGGATTCCGCTCGCTCAAACGCCACCAACCGTAAGCCATCCCGAGCGAAACAAGCACGGTCACGATCTGGCTGAGGAATGTGAGCGCACTGGTCGCCGAGAGTGATAGGTTTGCAATCGGCGCGAGCACACCAAGCACGATACTGCCGATGAAGACGAGCACTAAAAGCAGAATACAAACCACAACGCAAAGCGAACCCACATACAAGGATCGAACATAAAGCGGATCAGAATACCGAAGCAAATCACCCCGACACGATTTCTCGACAGGCGTGCTGCATTCAGGGCAGACGCCAGTCAGCGGCAAACCCAACAAGCTGTACCCGCATCTGATACAACCGATTTCATCGGTCACCCGCCCCGGTTGAGGACGGTCTGCGGGCTGCGCCCTATCGCCGTGTTGATCCGCTGGCTCAAGCTCGTATGTCATGGGAAAAGAGAGTACTAAAACCTGCTTGCCTCTGCCAGCAACCAAGCTCTTGAATAAGAGCGTAAGATCATGCAGTTACCGAAAAGGACGGCAGCCTTGAAATCTAACCAACTCATAAACCGCGCCAAATCACCCGCCGTCGCGCTCGAAACCACAATCCTGGTCCATGGACTCCCCAAGCAACGTGCTCTGGAAGTCTCCAATCAACTCGAACAGGAAGTCACAAACGCTGGTGCAAACCCAGCGCTCGTCGGTGTTGTCAAAGGCGCCCCAACAGTCGGAATGACTCGCGACGAACTCCAGGCATTTCTTGACGCCGAGCAGATCGACAAGCTCAACACATCAAACCTCGGTCACGCGATCCACGCGGGTATCAGCGGCGCCACAACGGTCAGCACAACCATGGAACTCGCCGAGTGCGCAGGTGTCCGTGTCTTCGCAACGGGCGGTATAGGCGGCGTGCACCAGAACTACCACGTACGACCAGACATCTCCGCAGATCTCTTCGCACTCACGCGCCACAGACTCGCGGTCGTCACTTCTGGTTGCAAGAACATCCTCGATATCCCAGCCACGCGAGAGATGCTCGAAACGCTCGGCATCACAGTTATCGGCTTCAAAACAGATACCTTTCCCGCTTTCTACCAGCGAGAAACAGACCTCCCAGTCGACACCCGATATGACGATCCACACGAGCTCGCAGAATTCATTGATTTCGAACTCGCAAGATCCGGGCGAGGCATCGTCGTCGCAAATCCCATCCCCGTAACACACGAAATCCAGCTCTCTGAATGGGGGAATTGGCTCTCCCAAGCCCGCACATTGCCCAGTGTGATGGATTCCAAGGGCCGTGACGCCACCCCCGCCCTGCTCGCTGAGATTCACCGCCTGTCGGATGGCAAGACGATCGAAGCCAACATCGCGCTCGCAAGGTCCAACGCGAATCTCGCCGGCTCCCTTGCTGCCGCGCTATCGGGCCACGACTAGCGAATTTTGACCAAACTTTGTGTTATGACGATGTGCGCAATTGACACGCCTCTACACAAAAGCTTCATCGCTAAAACCTGCTTTCTGACGCCTTTATGGCAGTATACAGGCTACGATTTAACGGTCGGTAAGGCGTTCGGACATGTACCCGGTCGCCTGCCAATCAGGAGAGATGAACGAACCCGGAGGTTGGGGGACAACCGGGCGTTCGGATCTGTTTGAAACATCGTTGAACCGTGAATCATTCGTGATTCGAGAGATTGATCGAGAGAGATCCTGCGGCAAAGAGTCCGCACAAATGGGGAACCAGAAATGAAGATGACTCGTCTGATGGCACTCACCGCTTGCGCTGGTATTGCAGCTCCCGCGCTCGCCCAGGACAGTGTCTCCAGCACAGGCAATGGTGATGCGCTCGACGCGTACAACACCAGCAACCAGGTCGTGAAGTTCACCGCTGAACTCACACCGTTCACTTCCAGCCTCGGGAACACCTACGGCATCGTGCCCCTCCTGAAGGCTTCTGATTCGCTCCCGGCTGACTCGTTCTTCAGCCACCTGATCTCTGGTCAGGCCATGAGCAAGAGCATCGTCGACAACACCCTCACCATGGGCACCTACGCC
>WUAK01000275.1 GCA_009827205.1 Phycisphaeraceae bacterium
GAGGGCCCCATGATGGGTCGCGCCAATCCCTGTAGCGTGTCGCCTCCGATACCCCTCGGGAGTAATACAAATGCAACCACAGAAATCCCGATCACAAAAACGAGAGCAGTCGTGAATGTCCCGATCAATGGGCTAGAACCCATTCTCTTTCCGCGGAACACGCGATTGAGCTTGCCGTCACTGGGTTCACCGAACCTAAGAGCACCTTCGATCTGCAAACGCATCGCGGAATAGCCCAGCATCGGGATAAACACAAGAAGCATGAGGCCGATCACCAGCGAGTTGCTGGAGATCGCGGCAGCGAGCACGAGAAAGATCGCGACAATGAGCAGTTGCATGTCATCGCGTGCGGTCCACCGTTCGAGCGACTTTAGCACTGCAAGGATCGCAACAAACTCAGCGAGCACGGAGATGTCTGGTCCCCTTTCGAGAACACGAAAGCCTGCGTACACGACCGCCAGGAATGTCGCCAGTGCAATCAACCACTGAGGCACAATTGTTGCAAACTGTTTGTAGCTGTAGAACCTCGCGATGATGAGTAGCGGAATCATCAGAAGCACGAGTTCGCTGCCCGGTTCAGCGACCGTGTACGTCATCATCGCGATAAGAAGGGTAACCGTCGTCAACCACGCTGCAGGAGGGGTCATGTGTTGGCCCTCTTGTCGCGGATGTAGGATTGTTCTCGAGCGGGATTGAGGACAATAGAGCTCGCCTGAGTCGTGCCCGGACCGACCGCGATTACACCGTCGCTCATCGTGAGGCCTCGCGGGCTTAATTTCTTTGGAGGTTCATCGCCGAGCGTTGCAAGCAGATTCGCCCACATGGGAAAGGTGTTGTCCGCGTGGTCTGGCTGGATGTAAACGCCGCAAGACGGAACAGAGATCCCTGAAGCGATCCCGTGCTCGTTGAGCCGTTTCCCGACCGCGAGTGCGAGCCTCACTGACGCCTCGGCTGTCTCCTCTCTGTTGTGCAGGTCTTCCAATGAAGCCTCGATAACGACCCACACGCGCTTCGTCTGGGGGGCAGCTACCTCGCGGCTGATGAGTTTGCGCCACCTTGCTGAAGCTTGCCATGCAATCGAGGAGACCGGATCGCCTCGTTGATACTCACGGAGGTTGTAGAGCTCAGCACCGCCTCCCTTTCGGCGGAAGTCGGCGCGTCCTTCATCTCCCGCGGACTCGAGGGGGCCGAGAATGTCGTGCCTGAGCTCGACTGACTCAGGCATGACGATGAGCGCATCTTCGCGGTTGAACCGCATGGACTTCTTTGAGATTCCGAACGGGAACATGGTGAGCAACCTGCCAGGCCCAAGCGTCCATCGTCCCCGATGCGGGAACTCGACAAAGGCCTCGACCCAACTCTCACCTCTGGCGGGGACTCTGTCGATCCCCGCTCGGATCGGTAGATCGGTTCCTGCAGGGCCGCTGGCGACATCAAGGACTCTGAGCGCAAACGCGGAGATGATCCTGTTGCGGTTGCAGGTGTGGTACACAACTTTGGCAGGCTTACCCGCCTCGGCCTTCACCGGGAGCCTGCGAGCAAATCTGAGACCCATCATCGAGCTGCCAGCGACGAAGCCGCTGACGATGACCGCCGCGAGGGCGAGCCCAACCGTAGCAAAGAGCAGATTATTTTGGCTGCTCATCGCACCTAGAAGCAGCATGAACGTCGCGCCGACATACAGGATGGCCACAAGATGGATGTGGTCTCGCCTGGCGTCGGGGGCATGGAGTTCTAGCTGCCGCCCAAGGGTACTCATGTCTTAGTTATTCGCTTGAACTCCTGATCGGCTTCAAAACAACCAAAAGCGATTCGTTTGGAGTGGGCGTAGGCATCGTTACGCGGGCGGGGAGGTATCCCTCGGCTTCCACCTGGAAGCTCATCGCCTGACCAAGCGCGGAATCGCCCTTGAGCGGGATCGCGAACAAGCCCTCCTCATCGCTTACCGCGGTCAGTGTCACCGTCGATCGGGCTTCTTGCACGGCTGAGATCGTCGCACCCTCCACACCCTCGCCCTCAAGACGAGAATCGGTTGTAGCAACCGCGGTGATCACGCTGAGATTCCCGGAGATGATCTTGCCCTTGACGGTGACAGGCGAGCAGCCCACCGCCAGTGCTGTCAGGGCGAACGAACCGGCGAGAGCGACGAGCTTTGATTTCATGCCTGTGTTCCTTCCATGGACTCCTCGGCTGATGCCGATGTTCCTTCATCGGCGCTCGAGGCTTGCTCTGTCGATTCCTTAGTAATTCTCGTGGGAACCACTGGTGCGTCGGCGATCTCTGGGAGGTCTTTGAGGTTGGCAAGACCGAACTGAGTCAAGAAATCTCGCGTGGTGCCGTAGAGCATGGGGCGTCCAAGCTCCTCTGCTCTTCCTGCGATGGTGACGAGCCTGCGATCCATGAGCGACCGGAGCACCTCGCCGCACGCTACGCCGCGGATCGACTCGATCTCGGCGCGTGTGACCGGCTGCCTGTAAGCAACGATGGAAAGCGTCTCGAGAGCTGCCCTGCTCAGCCTGCTGCTTGCCCGATGGCCGTGGAACGAGGCTAAGAGGCCCGCGAACTCGGGCTTAGCCATGATGCGGAACCCGCCGGCGATGGTCTCGATCGTAAATGCTCGCCCTGAAGTCGCGTACGAGGAATTCAACTCTTCCACGGCTTTGCGGATCCCGTCGGAGTCGATATCGACCCCCAGGGCTTCTCCGACGGCATCGGCGATCTGAGCCGGCTTGACAGACTTGTCGGTCGTGAGCAGGACCGCCTCTACGGCTTGCTCGATCGAGACGTTCTGATCCGATTCACTCAAGGCTTGGCCTCCCTGCCTGATGTCCTACATGCTAGCAGGAACCGCCCGGGCGGCTAATCTACGCCCATGACCCATCACGGCGACATGCTCCCGAGTCAGCAGCACCGGTACGACGATCTGCCGGAACTCACCCCGAGGCAGCTCCACGACAGAAGAGAGGGCGTGTTCCTGCTCTTTGCGGGGCTATTCCTCGGGACCTTGGCGATGCTCAACATTCTCGGCATCTCAAGATTTATAAAGCTGTGGGAATACGACTTCGATGGGAACGGCATCCCTACTGCTTTCGCTGTCGCCGTAGGCGTACTGCCCTACCCGATGACTTTCCTCTGTACCGACTTCATCAGCGAGCTCTATGGAAAGAAACGCGCCAACATGGTTGTCTGGATTGGGCTCGTGCTCAACCTCTGGGTCATGGCCATCCTCTGGCTCGGTGGCGTTCTCCCCGGATTCGAGAATTTGGCGGATGACGGATCCCTCGTGAAAGACAATGCTGGCAGATTACCTGTGTTCTTCGAGGTAAGAAGTCTCGCATTCGGTGCGGTTACGGCATCAATGATCGCATACCTTGTTGCGCAGCTCGTCGATGTGCATGTGTTTCACTTCTGGAAAAAACTCACTAGAGGCAGGCATCTCTGGCTACGAAATAACGGGTCTACTGTTGTCAGCCAACTCGTCGATACCGCTGCGGTGATTCTCATCACGTTCGCGCTGGGCGCCCTACCGATACCGGAGGGTGCATCAGTTGTCCAAACGCTACTTGTGTTTATCGGGACGGGCTACGCGTTCAAACTGGCCGTCGCGTTATTGGACACTGTGCCGTTCTACTTCGGCGCACACCGTCTGTCTCGTGCGCTGAGGTTGCCCCCGCCTGGAGCGAAGCACGTTTCCGGCACCTCCCCTGACGGTACAGACGTTGCATAACTAGTAGGGACCTTCAATATCGGCTTTGAAGCGGGCGGATCCCACCATAGAGGCTGAAATCACGTATTCCACGTGTCGATTTACCTTCAGCACAGCTGTTCTAAAGGGGGTCGGTCCGCTTATGGGTGGGAAGAAGAAGATTCTGCTGGTTGACGACGAGCCGCATGTCACGCTTGTGCTCTCACGCAAGCTCGAACGCGCTGGCTTTGTCGTAGAGACCGCTCGCGATGGAGAAGAAGGGTTCGCGGTCGCGTGCACATTTCAACCCGACCTCGTGATCAGTGACCTGCAGATGCCACGCGC